>JAUWRA010000085.1 GCA_030610815.1 Methanosarcinales archaeon | reverse complement strand
CACAAAAATGCTGTCTTGAAGATGATGCAGAAGATCAATGAGACAGGGAGAAATGTTCCTATACCATGGTTGGGAAATAGAAAAGTTGAGGTCAGGTTTAAATAAGGATGTAACCTAAATTACATCGTGGAAATCCCTGTGCAACATACTTTGAAGACAACTAAAGAATGGAATAAAGCAAAACAATCACCGTGGATGCCCCCTAATTCATTTTGGGGTGACAGGGATGGGGCTACAGGAAGATAAACTCATGCTCGCTGTGCGTCAGGAAACCTGTGAAAAAATTCACACAGTTTAATACACATATGATCTAAAGGATAATCTGAAGGAAATTAAGAGGATATTATGGCGTGGCATAAGATCTTGATCGGCTTCGTAGCGATAGGGTTTTTGCTCTTGATTTACCTGCTTTTTTGGCCGGTTACCATTGACCCTGCTGCCTGGACATCACCGGAGGCACCGACCCAAACAGGGGTTTATGAACCCAACACTCGTCTAGCTGCCATAGAAAGAATTGGAGCTGGAGCGGGCGTTGGTCCGGAAGATGTTGCCATAGATAGTCAGGGCAGAATCTATGGCGGTATGCAAGACGGTCGAATCTTGAGATTTCAAGCTGATGGCAGCCAATACGAAGTCTTTGCCGACACAAAGGGGCAACCATTGGGGCTTCACTTTGATGCCGCTGGCAATCTGGTGGTGTGCGACGCCTACAAAGGGTTGCTTTCAATTACCCCGGATGGTTCGATCACCGTTCTGAGCACTGAGCAGGGTGGCGTCCCATTCCGGCTCACTAATGATGTTGACATTGCTGCCAATGGAACCATCTACTTCAGTGATACATCGTTGAAGTTCACTGGGGCAGAACACATGGCAGACTTGATGGAGCACCGGCCCAATGGCCGCTTGCTTGCCTATGACCCAAGCAGTAAGACTACGCGACTGGTGCTTGATAAGCTTTATTTTGCCAATGGCGTCGCAATTAGCCCTGATCAATCTTTTGTTCTTGTTGTAGAGACCGGTAAGTATCGGGTGCAGCGCTACTGGCTTACCGGACCCCAAAAAGGTGAATCTGATATCTTTATTGACAATTTGCCGGGTTTCCCTGATGGCATCTCTTCTAACGGCAAAGACACGTTCTGGCTGGCGCTCATACAAGGCCCTGAAAGTCGCAAGGATATGGATTCCGTACTCCCTCAACCTTTCATAAGAAAGATCTTCATGCGTCTGCCCGATTCAGCAAACGCCCCGAAAAACGATGGTTTCGTATTAGGCTTGGATATGGATGGTCGTGTTATTCATAATCTACAAGATCCGTCGGGGTCGTATGTTCAGATATCAAGTGTTGAGGAGCATGATGGGATGCTTTACCTGGGCAGTCTGGTAGAGGATGCAATAGGCCGTTTACCGGTGCCTCAAACAAACCTTAGTCAATGAAGTGGTAACCGAATCAAATTGCGTCCACAAAGGGAAGATAAGAGTAAAAGATGTATGAAAGAAAAGGTAAGTGCAACCACCAAGGATGCCACGCTTTTCAAAACTGGGTGGCGCGGACGGGGCTTCAGATGGCAGATTCATGCTCGGAGAAAGTAATACCATATCTTTTTTTCTAAAACATGCCACACATCTCAAATGTAATAGATAAATATATGTATCAAAAAATTGTTAATCACTAACGATTGTAGTTTACGCTTAATAAAAAATATCAAAAATATATGGGGAGTAAATATGAAACAGAGAATTATTGCAGCATTAATCTTTATAATAACAATTGCGCTTATAATATCACTTTCCGGATGTATCGAAGAAAATGAACACCCGGAAACTGTCTCTGGCACATATTCAATAGAAAAATTGAACATTAGTAATGTTACAACCACATGGGATCTCTCATTCCTGTTCGATAGTAAAGAAGAAGCTGAGACTGAATTTGAAGAATTAAAATTACAATCAGAAAATATCAATGAAACATATCGCCCTAAATTTGAGACCCTTAATGGCACAGCGTTGCTGGAATATTTAGAATCTGAAAAGAATTTCCTAAAATCCCTTAATGTCCTGTGGACATATACATATGCTCAACATAGCTTAAATGTCAACGATGAATTCTACGAATCCTTTTTGATCAATATACAGGATCTGGCGACAGAACACGAAATTGCCACTTCCTTTGCCACAATAAAGCTGACTTCAATCTCAGAACCTGAATGGGAGACTATGTTTGATGATGAACCAGGGTTGGATGAATATAGGCCATATCTTGAATCGAATTACATTCGATTTGTAGACCACAGACCTCAAAATGAATCCCATGCTGCATTCTTGGCCGACATTTCCAATCAACGAATGAAACTTCAGACAAATGCATTTAAGAAAATCACAAATAACGTTACTGTGGCTGGAAATATAACTCTGGATAATGGAGAGGAGTATGCGGTCAATTCACAATCCTATTATACTCTGCTTTCAACAGACACAAACAGGAATAACAGGAAGATGTGTTATGATGTGAGATATTATCACCTGATCGATGAATCTGATGAAATGGCCCTGCTTTATTCTGAAAAGGCAAAGCTGGATGACCGGTATGCCAGAGAACTGAATTATACAGATTACTATGAAGCAAAAATGTTCTCTTCTTATCTTACAAAAGAACAGATCGATGATATGAACTCGGTCTTTAAAGAACGAAAAGATGTATTTGAAGGGTATAATGAGTTCAGGCAGGATAAACTTGGACTTGATAATTTAGCACCTTATGATCTGTTTGTACAATTAATGGAGGAACCGGACCAACAATATAATTATACTGATTCATTGGTCGAGATACAGGAATCGTATTCCCGTATGGATCCGGTGTTCAATGATATCTTTATAGAGACGGTAACTGGCAATTATTTAGATGTTTACCCAGACCCCGATAATGGGAAACAGCCCGGTGGTTATGCTATTTCTATGTGTGCCCTGCAATCACCGTCTATCATTTTTATGAACTACAACGGATTGATCGGTGACAAAAAAACCATTACCCATGAATTGGGCCACAATGTCAACTTCTATTTGATGGGTAATACCGTTGATTATCTGTACTGTGGAGGGCCTGAGTATGAAATGGAGATCCCATCCACTTTCAATGAAGAACTGTTCGTTGATTATGTTATCGAAAATTACGATAAAGATACAGCTGTAGCAGTTTTATCTCAACATATCGGGGAATATCAGAACTATTTTACATTTCAGCCATTAATTACAGAATTTGAATTTGAGGCACACAAATTAATTAATGAACAAGATAACATTAGCGGCGCAGAACTCAATTCAATATGGACAAATCTCTCAAAGCAATATAGAAGTGATTCCATTGGATATTATGAAGGGGATTCTGCTGAATGGACATATATAAATCATATATATTTAACAAACAATTACTATACATTCAATTATGCAGTTTCAAAGGCAATTACTCTTTCTCTGTTTAAAAAATTCAGAGACAATCCCGAAGAATTTAATCGAAATTACATTGAATATCTTTCAGTAGGTACCACACTTACTCCATCGGAAAAACTGGAGAAGTACTTTGATATAGAAGTGAACAGGGAATTGTTTGAAGATGCCATGGATATTGTAAAGTTGAGAATAGATGAATTAAACAGGCTTGAAAATGAGGATACTTCAAATTCCTGAAGTTTTAACAATACCTAACATTTTATTGGGTTGGAATACAATATCTTCTGGGCACCATCCTGATGCCCCTTTTTTCTAAAACGGGGTCCATAACTACGAAATGGAAAAGTCATGCTAGCAAAATGGGATAGGAATTCAGAACAACCTCATAAAACCTTACAATTTGGCGAAAAAAAATAATATTTACAGACTTCACAGACTGTGAATTATATCCACAACCCCTATTGCAGCTATTGCATTACCCTTTTCATCTTTAATAGTGGTCACCATTACAGGAGTACCTGAGTAATCTCCACTTTTCGGGATTGTTGTAATTGTTGAATTTTTCTTAAGAGCCTCTTCAAGTACAGGTCCTGAATAATCATAATCCAGCACTCTGCCTGTTTCGATCCGTACGCCGCGTTTATTCAGCGTCCGCATAGTAACCGGAAGTCCTATAACCACTTCATGGATTGCCATTGCTATTGGTGCGATCTCTCTACTGGTTGAATCGGCACTTATTATTATATCAGGATATGCCATTGTCTTTCACTCCACATCTAATAATTTCTAATGCTTAAATTTCAGACCGTGAGTAACATTTACAATTCCAATCACTGCAACCGCATTACCACCTTCATCCTTAACAGTAGATACTACTATCGGAATGCCTTTATAGGCACCTGATTTTGGTGTGGTTTTAATTGTTGAGTTTGTCTCAAGAGCCATCTCAAGTATAGGGCCTGAATAATTATTATCCACTATTTTTCCCATTTCAATTCTTACACCTTTTTTGTTCAACGTCCGCATAGTAACAGGAAGCCCTGCTACCATTTCATGGATAGCCATTGCTATTGGTGTAATTTCTTTACTGGTGGAATCGGCTGAAACCTTTATTACAGGAAGTTCCATCTTGTTCACTCCGGATATTTTATGATTAATTTATTACTTAATCTATAATTACTTCATCTATAAAATGTTGACGATTGTACATATAAACATTATCTATTATCATTGAGCAGGGACAGAGATGTACTAAACCGTGTCTGTTTTTTGGTGTTTCAAAGTCTGTTTGGTTCATATGACCCAGTGTTGAGTTGAAAGAAAAATGCACTCGTCATCCATATTAATTCCCATCCCCATTTCTCATCTCAGTTTTCCTTAACCCCTCTTTAACACATCTGACAACAGTTCCTGTGATCTTCTCACCAAACTCAGTATACGATCCGGCATATTCTATGTACGGTGAGGATAGTTTCGAGTATGCCACTATAACCGCATCAGTGGTCGTTCCTAAAAAATCGTATCCCATTTCCATCAGCGCAAGCCCTTTAGCCTCAGTGGCTGTGATGATCGCACCTGCCATTGCACCTTCGGACAGGGTCCCGTTAACAACAAGAATAATATTGATGGTGCCTGCCCCATTTAGATTTTCACTCCCATTTCCAGTTATATTTGCCCTTACCCTGAAACCTGAAGGATGGGTGATACCAGCAGTGACAAAAGTTGTCAGGTAGTCATCTGTACTGACACACAGATCATCCATGTTCACCGCCGTCAGTAGTCCGAAATACGGCTTTTGCAACTGAAGAGAATCAGCCAGTCGGCCCATGTATTGTGCAGGTTCAAAGTGGTTAAAGCCCGGCTGTACCTCATGGTTGAACAGGCATTCTACACAAGCGCGACCGCCGTTAATGCCCGAACTAATGGCTTCGAATTCGCCCTCGATGATCAAGGTGGAATCTTTAATGTAATGTCTCATGCAGTGGCTCCAGTACAGGTATCACATAAAGCGAGTTTGTAATTTCATTTGGAATTACTTTTACAGCAATATTAAATGCACGTTCAATATTAGAAGAGGTCAGCACCTGCTCAGGGGTGCCGGTTGATATCAGTTCACCGTCCTGGAGAAGACATATCTTATCGCAATAATAAGCAGCAAGGTTCAGGTCATGGATAACTGCTACCACAACCATACCCTTTCGAGAGGCATTCTTTACAAGATTTAAAATATCGATCTGATTCGTTATATCAAGGTGTGAAGTTGGCTCATCCAGAAGTAAGATCTTCGGATTCTGTGCAAATGCCCTTGCAATGATCACCCGCTGCAGTTCCCCGCCGCTTAACTGCGTGATCAATCTGTCTTTCAAAAAAAGGGTATTCGTTTTTTCCATAGCATCCCTCACTATATTGATATCCTCAAAAGTTTCAGATCCTTTGATATAAGGAGTCCGCCCCATTAACACGATATCTTCCACAGTGAACTCGAAATTTATTGAGATCACCTGTGAAACAACAGCCACTTTTTTCGCGATCTGCGTGCTTTGCATCTCATTAACATTCGTTCCATCAATGAGAACTGTCCCTGAGATGGGTTCTAAAACCTTTGTTATGGTCTTCAACAGCGTTGTTTTTCCTGAACCATTGGGTCCTATGATCCCGACAACTTCTCCTTCACTGGCTTTGAGTGATATATGCTCAAGGACATGCCTGTGTCCATAACCGGCGCTCAGGTCCCGGATCTCAAGCATACAGGCTTTGCCTCCTCTTTCGTAACAAGTATATGAAAAACGGTGCACCGAACATGGCGGTCACGATACCCACAGGCAGTTCGACCGAGTCTATGATGGTCCTGGAAAAGGTATCGCAGAGTACCAGAAAGACCGCACCCATCAGGGTTGAAGCCGGAAAAAGTATCCTGTGGTCGGGACCGACGATAATTCGCATGATGTGAGGAATGATAAGCCCCACAAAACCGATGATCCCGCTGACAGATACAGCAGCAGCCGTGACCAGTGCGGACAATACCAGCACGTAGCGCTTCACCTGCTCAATGTGTATACCCAGGTACTGCGCCTGCTCTTCTCCCAGCAGCATTACATTCAGGCTCCAGGCAAAACGATACAGCACAAGAATACCAAAAATTATCATAACAGATGTGATCTTCACCTTATCCCAGCTTGCTGTCCATAACCCCCCCATCAGCCAGAAGATAATCTGGTGAGGTGAATGGGAAATGAATATGATCAGGGAAGTAAATGCAGCGAGCAGCGAACCAACTGCTATACCGGACAGTAAGAGTGTATCGACCGGCACTTTGCCCCCGATCTTTGATATGTTGTATACTACAAATATTGTGATAACAGCCCCTATAAATGAGAGAAGCTGGACCGGCAGCAGCAGCATAAAAGCAAGTGATGCTCCCAGTGCCGCACCTGACGACATCCCGATAATATATGGGTCTGCCATCGGGTTTTTCAACAATCCCTGCATTGCACAGCCTGCTGTGCTTAAGGCTGCACCCACCAGGGCTGCAAGGAGTACCCTGGGAAGGCGGATATCGGTGATGATGACCTCCTGGCTGTCAGTCCAGGTCTTATCAATGAAAGGATTGGCCATCAGGATCTTTGCGGTGACAGATGGGAATATCTTTTCAGTTATGTCTAATGCGCCATTGATTATTTCAGCTACAAGGATCTTTGTGGTGATATCCGGAGAGATACTGGTAGAGCCTATGGCTGTATTGCTGATTATTGCTGCGATCAGGAGTAATGCCAGTATAAGTATAACCGACTTGCCGGGTTTAGCCATGATAGTTATCTCTTAGATGTGGACGGGTGTAGATGCATGTGTTGAATATTGATGGGGGAACGGATGTAGACGCATGTTGATGGATATTGATGGATATTGATGGAAATGAATGCATGTAGATGATTGAGAGTAAATCATCTACTATAATCTTTTTCGTTTTGAATAAACCATCAGTATCATACCAAGTGCAGGTATCATACCAAAGCCAGGTGTCGAAGATATGTCGGATGTAGCATTCGAATCGGGCTGCATATTGGGTTCGATGTAACCATGCAGTTCAGCTAATCCCTGAACGATCCTCGGACCTGCCAGCTCGATCGTGTTCGGATCGCCTACAGGATATACTTTATTATTTTTTACTGCATCCGTTTGCGCCAGTACCTGGTTACCGGTTATGGCTTCCATTATGGTATATGACCCACCACCCATACCTGAACAGATTATGATCTGCGGATTTTTATCAACAACGTCTTCAATACTTATGACAGGCCAGCCTTCTGCCTCGATTATATTTTTTCCGCCTGCCATTTGTATCAGGTCATCTGGGAAGGAACCTGCACCTGCTGCATACATGGGCTCATGCCAGACAATATATAGCACGCGGGGCTTTCTGCTGTTGGGGATATCTTCGGTCATGTCTGTTATATCGTTGATCTGAAGCGTCATATCCGCTATGAGCGATTCAGCAGCAGCATCGTTTCCTGTGATGTTTCCCACAAGCCGGATGTTCTCAAGAATATCATCCATTGTTTTTGGGTTTAATGTGACCACTTCGAGGTCCAGGTTCTTCAATGCATTGATCGTATCCAGGCCGTTGCCTTCTTCGGCAAGTACAAGGTCGGGAGACATGTTCACCACTGCTTCGATATTTACGCTCGAGAATCCACCGATCTTGGATAGATTGACAGCTTCAGGAGGATATGTATCATACGTGGTGCCGCCAACTACTCTGTCACCGGCACCAACTGCGAACAATATCTCTGTATTACACGGTGACAGGGACACGATGCACGTTGGTGTTTGTTCAATCGTCACTGTGCATCCTAAATTATCGGTGATATTGATTGGATATGCCAGTGTGTTCGGGATCAACAATACGGTTACGGTTAGAATAAACAGAACGATATGGGATGTTTTTAGCATTCGCAATTCCTCTGACTTCATCTGGAGATTTCATATATAATACTGGTGTTCCGGGTTACAGGTGTTAGCCAAAAAGGGGTCAATACATCGTGAGCGCAGTTAAATGAAAACGTGATCCAATATATCCCAGGTTAATTACCACTATTTGATCCATCAGTTCTTGATTTTTACAGATATCTTCTTCTTGGTCACAGGCACCAGTTTTTTCCATTCAACTGTGACATCTTTCTCTAATAAATATTCATCAACTGTTTTATCTGAGGGTTTTCCATCAATCTCATACAGGAATAATCCTTCTTCACCATCTGTAGATATTACATATTCCCGATTGCCCACTCTCTTAACCTCTACAGCCGACACGCTTCTCAGTGCATCTAACAGGCTGCTTCCTTTTGGCAGTTCGATGTTATCGACTTTAGCAAACTTATCGAGAATGTTATACATATTTTTTGATTTGAGCTTGAGTATATGGGTCCTGCCGAATTCTTTTCGTTCAATAAGGTCGGCATCTTCCAGGATCCTGACATGCTTTGCGGCAACAGGAACAGAGATGTTCAATTCCTTTGCCAGTCCTGAAATATGCATCTCAGTATCAGTCAGTACCTCCAGCATATTCATGCGGGTGGAGCTTCCCATTGCCTTGAATACTTTATTATCTATCTGGGTCATAATTGTTACCTTAAATCGAAGTGATATTTAAGTCCTTCTTTTATGACCGGCATGGAATTATTCCAATATTACTTTGGAAGCATACTCCTGCCCACCCCTCAACCTCTGGTAAGCATCATGCGCCACAATGGTCCCCCGCGCCTGCCTGGCTTCCACAATTATTACTAACTTTTCGACTGCTCAGGTGTTTCTTCCTCGCCCCCGAATATGAGTGCAGCAAGTGCACCGCCTATGAACCAGATGGCAAGCATGATGATGACACCTATTGTTGCCGAGTAAAGGTCGGTCATTGCCCCGATGAGCATGGCAATTAGACCGAGGGCGAATATTAAACCACCTAAGGCTTTTCTCCTGCTTTTGTCCATATTTTTGCCTCCCGTGTTTTATCCTGGTTTTTCAGGTGTGGTTAATTTATTGGGTGCAGGGGGTACTTATTATTTACTGTGGGGGGCGGGAGGGATTTGGAATTAGTATTTTTTAATTTTAATTGTTAAATGTAAAGCTTATTTGCAGCCTAAAACCATTTGTTTGTGCAAAATCTTTTAAGGTATTTGGTAACAGCCATAAAACCATTCATTGTTTTGCATATTTTTAACTGACTATAAATCAAAACATTTATGTGACATAACACAAATTACCAACTGTATATAATCTTATTAGATTTAAAACAATTTGAAGAAGGATGAACGATGAAAATTGAAAAAATGATGATTACAATAATTGTTTGTATTGCATTACTAGCAGGGATGGGTTGTACTGAAGATAATACTGTCTTTATTGATGACTATAATAATTATATGGATACCTATAATCAAGATATTAATACTTTGAATTCGAAACTTGATTCATGGAATTCAGCATCCTCTATGGCTATGGCTGATGAATATTTAACTTCTGAAGAGGTTAAACAATTAGCTGGATTAGCACAAGATTATATTGACGAATCAGAATACGTAATATCTCGTTCTAATGATTTTAAGGATTTTATAACTTCAAATGAACAGGTATTAAAAGACGAAGGTCTTGATACACAATCTGTTAAAACCAGTATCTCTAATGATATTGTAACAATAAATCAAAATATTGATACGATGGAATCTGATATAGAAGAAATGATTCAGATAGTTGAAGACTTGGAAGATATTGAAGAACTTGAAGCAATTTTGGATTTACTTCTATAAATTGCTTTAATTTTTTTTTCGTTGTTTTTTATTTTTATTTTGGAATACTGCTCGCACTATCTGAGCCTAGACCTTCAATATTATAGTCACTGTGAATCCTATAAAAATGTACCAGAGCTGTTACACAGTGTTTTGAAATAGTATTTCAGTTATCTGGTATATCCCCACACCAACATCAAGATTAAAGAAGCAGGTCTTCTTCACCAGCCCCTCAACCTCCGATAAGCATTATGCACTACAATGGTCCCCTGTGCCTGCCTGGCTTCCACAATTATTACTAACTTTCCGACTGCTCGGGTGGTTCTTCCTCGCCCCCGAATATGAGTGCAGCAAGTGCACCGCCGACAAACCAGATTGCAAGCATGATGATGACACCTATTTTAGTTTCATAGAGGTCGGTCATTGCCCCGAT
>JAUWRA010000089.1 GCA_030610815.1 Methanosarcinales archaeon | reverse complement strand
AGGATTACACCGATGACCGGGGACACTGCTTCCTCATCTTTACTAAATTTCCTATTTGCTTTCATTTTTATTACTCCTTAGATTTCTTCTTCATTGCCTTCTCAAGTTTCTTTGCCCACATATCAGTTGATTGCGTATATTCGCATTCGAGATAGTGCGCCACAGCCTTGGCGAGAGCATCCTTGGTGTTTTTCTCACCCGTTTTCTCCTTAAGGGCGATCAGGTCATCTTCTATGATGACCATCTGAGCGTGCATTATCTTTGACATTTTTTTCACCTTGCTGTAAAAATTAACTGACCGAAAGACAGATATTTGAAACACCTGATATCCGTGTCGTCGATTCCTCGCTATATACCTCATTATTAGCATAATGTATATAAGCATTTGCCTTATCGCAATCAGTACAATGTTTTTTTTCTTTATAGAAGATTTTTGAAAAATATTTCGCAATTATGTACTAAACACGAACAATATTATCACATGGGTAAATCCAATAAAGTACTACGAGTTTGAACATGGAACAATACAACATTCTTCACATCAGGAGTAACATCCTTTCAAACTCCACTGCCGTATCCGGGGCAAGCCAGAAACCATCCTCAAGCATCTGCTGGAATATTGCAAGTGATTCACCTTTATCAAGCAAACCATCTTTCACCGATCTTAGCAAAATGAAAAGTACACCCTTAGTCCTGACACCAAGAAACTCTGCAATTGTTGAAGCCTCCTCATCCATAACCTTTATGCCTACTTCAAACCATGGGAATTATTGAATGAAAAAAGCAATTCTCCACATCTCAGGTGATGTCCAGCAATCTGGATTCCGAGCAAAAATCGTAGACATAGCCAAAGCATTAGATATAAAAGGGTATGTGGCAAATCTCCCTGACAAACGAGTAAAAATTATAGCTGAAGGAGATGAGACAGATTTAGAGAGATTCATACGGGCAGTAAACATTAAAAACACTCTCATAAACGTCACTGATCTTGAAAAAGAATATTTCACCCATACCGGGGAATATGAAAGATTCTACAAGCTTGTGGATGATGGGGAAACTGATGAAAGACTGGACACTGCGGCGGATTTACTAAAAGAGCTCATTCATGTGTCAAAGAACGGTTTTTATGATCTTGGTAGCAAAATAGATGGTCTCGGTGACAAAATAGATGGTCTCGGAGATAATCTTGGTGGTAAAATCGATCAAAATAGGATAGAAATAACATCTGAAATCCGGTGCAGCCGGGATGATTTCAAATCTCATTTCGACGAGAGGATTATAATGATAGAACATGATATTGCTCAAATAAAAGCAAAGATCATGATCTGAATATTGCCCTCATCAATTCAAAAACGAAAATCCCGCCACCCCGCCCCTACTCCCTGAACCGCCGCATCATTATCCCCTCAGCAACCTTTGGCAGGAACAATGTAGATTTCTGGGGAAAATTCTTCATCTCCACATGAGCCTTGTACTCCACATCTTCAATAGCAAGGGGCCTTATCAGGAAAGCCATGTCAAATCCCTGGGTATCAACCTTGTTAACAGCTTCATCCATACTATCCACAAAGACCACATCATCTGTATTGCCATTATCCACACAGGGCTCGATGATCCATTCATTCAGTGCGATATAGTCCAGCCCCACGTTCTCCCCCAGTTCCACTGAAAGCCGCTTAACATCCTCTTTATTTGCCTTCAGCACAGAGAACGTCTCACCGTTATACAACCCAATCCTTACGTCATACTTACCATCACTATCCTGCAAAGCATTGTGGAATCTATCATCCAGCTCCCCTTCCCGGATTGTCTCAAAGTACCGCTTCACCTGCAACCCAAGCTTACCCACATCCACATGCCTTACCACCCTGTGCCAGGGCAGCAACAAGAGGGCACGGTCCCCGCCTTCCATGAACATCATCATAGTATAATCCACACCGTCCTTCATGCGAAGTTCATTGGCTGCATTATACCGGTGATGCCCGTCCAGTATCAAGACCTTCTCATCTTTCATAAGCTGCTGTATCTTCCCGATTATTTCAGTTTCTGTGATCACCCACAGCAGGTGCCTGGTGCCGTTTAGTTCCAGGTCCACCAGGGGCGGGCGTTCTTCCCTCAAGACCAGGTCGGGTCGCTTAAAGCCCAGGTAATCTTCGAGAATATTATTGATCTCATGCCCGGGCATGTTGTATTCGGATACAATAGGTGAGAAGTTCATGCCGCACGCCTTCATCAGGTTATAGCGTTCAATTGTATGTTTCTCAAAAATCCTCTCATGCCCCACAATACTGCCCTTGCCCAGTTCCTCCACCTTTACAAGGCCAACCAACCCGAAAGCAAAATAGATATTCCTCCTGGCTGTTTCGGGAATCTGGCTCTGAATATTTTCGGAGAGGGTGTACCTGATGCCGTAAATGTATAGTGCAGGTTCATCCCGTTCTACAAGTATCTGTTCATCAAAAAAACGTTTAAGGCATTTTTTGGCATTTGCGATGAACTCTTCACCATCAACACCGGTCTTGCGTGTGGTAATATTTATGACATTATTCTCTTCACCGCCATATCTGGCATATTCGGTCTCATCAATGGTATCATAGACCGGGCATACCAGCCGGCCCCGCTGTGGCAGTTGTGGATTTATAAAAGTGGTTTTGAAAGGTTTTATTGTAACCATGTTCGGGGCACCTTGTTATCATCTGTTATAATACTGTTGTTCCGGACACAAATCCGTAATAAACTTTCAATATTGGTCTCATCTATTTATAATAAAATAAAATTCAGGTACTGAAAGGTAAATATGTAAAATATAATTTTCGGAACCGACCGTTTTGAATGCACCTGAATTTGTAAGATAATTTTCAATAATCAAACGATCTCCAATTCCCCAACTCGTATTCCTGAACTAATGATCTTACCCACGATCCTGCCGCCTGTGATCTTTGCCGCTCGCTGAGCATCCTGTTCTGGCAGCACAATTATAAATCCCATACCCATGTTGAAGGTCTTATACATCTCAAGTTCGTCAACTTCTCCCTGTTCCTGCAGGAACTTGAAAATTGGATGGGGTGGGAGAGGCGAATGTATATCAAATCCAAGGTCGGTAATCCTGCGAAGTTTCAGCAGTCCGCTTCCTGTGATATGGGCCAGGCCGTGAACCTCGCATTCCTTTATCACATCAAGTATCTCAATATAGATGCGTGTAGGGATGAGCAGTTCATCGCCGATGGTGGTTTCAGGATTAAGCGGGAACGGGTCATGGTAATTAAAGCTGGACCGCTCAATGATCTTGCGCACAAGAGTATAGCCATTGCTGTGGATTCCTGAACTTGGTACTCCTACCAGTACATCGCCCTTTTTAATATGCTCACCAGTGATGACCTGCTCCTTCCTGGCCGCCCCCAGGCAGGTACCGGCCAGGTCGAACCCATTGATGATCTCTGGCAAAGTTGCGGTCTCACCACCCACAATGGTCAGCCTGCTAAGTTCTGCACCACGCTGGAGCCCTTTCCCTATCTGTGCCATCTGTTCCTCATCCGGCTTTGCGATCGCCAGATAGTCAACAAAAGAAAGGGGTTCCGCACCTATGGCCAGCAGGTCATTCACATTCATGGCCATACAGTCTATACCCACTGTATTCCAACGCTTCATCTCGTTGGCAATGAGGACCTTGGAACCTACCCCATCAGTAGCCAGGGCAAGGGCATAGTCACCGAACTCGATAAGACCGGCATAGTGGCCGATGTCTGTCAACGGTGCACCTAACCCGGTACGTTTATATGTTATTTCGGAGGCAAGCGCCTTGATGGCCTTTTCCTCCAGATGTATGTCCACGCCTGAACTGGCATAGGTCATCTTTTTAATCATATATTGCAGAAAGGACTTCAATACATCAAAAAGACTTCGAAATACTACAATCTTACAGGGATGCCTTTTCCTGCCAGGTACTCCTTCATCTCTTGAATAGTATATGTACCAAAGTGTGCAATGGACGCAACCAGTACGGCATCTGCATGGGCATCAGTTATGGCTTCATAAAGATGTTCGAGCGTGCCGGCCCCGCCGGATGCTATAATTGGCAGGTCAACCGCATCGGCAATGGCCCTGGTCATAGGGATATCATATCCAGCCAGGGTACCGTCAGCATCCATGCTGGTGGGAAGGATGGCACCGGTGCCTGATTCTTCTACTTGCTTGGCCCACTGGACGGCATCGATGCCAGTAGGTTTGTTGCCTCCGTTAACCATAACCTCAAATCCTGATGGGAGTTGTGGGTTCTGCCTGGTATCTATGGCAATCGTCAATGTTTCGCTGCCGAATTCTGATGACGCTTCTTTCACAAGCCCTGGAGTTCGTACTGCGGCCGAGTTAATTGAGACCTTGGATACACCTACGTCCAGCAGTGCCTGGATATCCTGGATACTTCCTATGCCACCGCCTACGGTCAGCGGTATGGAGATTTTATCTACTGTTCTTGCCACGGCATCGACCATGGTTTTCCGGTTCTCGATGGTCGCTGTGATGTCCAGGAAAACCAGTTCGTCGGCTCCCGCTTCACTGTAGGCTGCACCATTCTCTGACGGGTCGCCCACGTCTTTTAAGTCTACAAAATTTACGCCCTTGACAAGGCGGCCGTCCTTTACGTCCAGACAGGGGATGATTCTTCTATAATCCATATTTGTTCCTCTTGAAAATTGGTAAGGATGGAAGTATTACCGTATGATAGTTTTTAATTGTTGTGCTATAAATGCAGGAGATGACTGATTTTAGTCTGGCGGGAAAGGAATGCGGCTAATATTGTGTTTGAGGAAAGACCAAAAAATAAGTTATATATCATAAACGCTAATTATCACATATCATGGCTGGTGATGAAAATGTCCTGCCGGTCCCTATACAACTGGTATTGGGTGGTATGGACCATATCGAGAGGGAAAATGTATCCGCAGTACCGTATAATTTTACTATTTCAACTGAAGGGAAATGGGAAATGCTTATTTCGGCTGGGGATCTGGCAGTTAAAAAGGGCGATGTTATTCAAATCCCTATAAAGAAAACAGTCGTGTATGAAAACACTATATCATTACCGTGCGCTTTTTGCCACCATGCCCTGGGTACTGTACTTAATGTGCAATCTGAAGGTGTGGCACTGGTGGAAAGTAAAAGGAATATCTCAAGTATTGTTTTTCTCCCTATACTGGATGGGATGATCGAGAAGGGTGATCTGCTGGGTGTAATTAATGTATTCCCTATAATTGTCAATAGATGAATTTTCCTGTATTGAGTATTCACGGCCTTGTGACAAAATTACTATATCTACAATCCTATAATTTCGCAGTCTTCTTCAGTCAACTCAACTACACCGGCTCAAAAAAACGATAACTTTAAGTAAAAAGCACAACCCAAAAAAACATTAGGAAGAACTCATCCATGATGATTACTTCCAGGATGATTTAAGGAGGAATAGATTATGTTAAAATTACATGCTAAAGGATTAATTGCAATAGTGTTCATCATTGCAATAGTTACTTTTTCAGGGTGTACTGATACTGTAGAACAAGAGGTGGTAAAGATCGGTACATTATTGCCGATCACAGGCGATCTTGCCCCATACGGCGGACCTATGGAAAATGCAGCTAAACTTGCAATCGAAGAAGTGAATGCGAACGGCGGCTTGCTGGGTAAACAGGTAACAATGATCAATGAGGATTCCCAGACCTCAGCGATAGCAGCAGTGGATGCTGCCAATAAACTTGTCAAGATAAATAAAGTTCCCGCGATCATAGGGGCAGCAGGTAGTGGTATTAGTATGGCCATTATTGATATTACTACAGGAAATAATGTTGTCCAGATATCACCTTCTAACACTGGTTTGGACTTTACAGATTTAGAGGATAATGATTTCTATTTCAGAACATGTCCATCAGATGCCATTCAGGCCAAGGCCATGACAAAACTTGCGATGGCAGAAAACTACACAACGGCCAGTACCCTTGTGATCAACAATGCATATGGTGTAGGCTTTGAAAAGGCGTTCGTCGAGGAATTTGAAAGTATGGGCGGACAGATACTGGATAAAGTTAAATATGACCCCCTGGCCACCATCTTCAACTCTGAGATTGAACAGGCAACCGGGAACGACCCTGATGTCATTATTCTGGTTGCTTACCCTGAAACCGGGAGTTTGATATTAAAGGCCGCCTACGAAAAAGGTGCAATGGATAATAGTAATTGGCTTTTGTCAGAAGGATTAAAAGCTGAATCCCTGGCTGAATCTGTCGGTAAGGATGTAGACGGCAATTATATCATTGCAGGTTTCAAGGGTACTGCACCCGACCCAAGAGTCGCTGAGGCGGCATATCAGACATTCAATGATGCCTATGTGGCAAAATACGGTACAGAAACAACCACTTTCACTGCCACCACCTATGATGCGGCGGCAGTCATTGCCCTGGCCATCGAGAGAGCAGGAAGTGCTGACGGAACGGCAATACGGGATAATATCAGGGCTGTAGCCAATCCTCCCGGTGTTGAAGTTACAAGCATCGCCGAGGGTCTCAGGTTGATTCGGGAAGGAACAGATATCAACTACCAGGGAGCTTCAGGTGATGTAAACTTCGACGAGAACGGCGATATTGCAACTGCACATTATGCCAAGTGGCAGGTAGCAGATAACGGTAGCGTAGAATGGGGAGACTCGATCGATCTTGGGTGATCGTTTCTCTCTTTTTCCTTTTTTTTACTCACCTAAATAAAGTTTCAGGACATTTTCATCTTCCAGCAGGGTTGAGCCTTCGCCTTCAAACCTGTTCTCCCCCATCTCCAGCACGTAACCCCTATGGGATATGGACAGTGCCTTTTTAGCATTCTGTTCCACCATCAGGATGGTGGTCCCTGTGCCGTTAATATCCATTATCTTCTCAAACACGACTTCCCTTAACTTCGGGGACAGCCCTGCTGTGGGCTCGTCCAGCAGCAGTACTTGGGGCTCCGGCATCATTGCCCTGCCCATGGCCAGCATCTTGATCTCACCACCACTTAAAGTGGTGGCCCTATGATTTTTCTTTTCCTTGAGTACAGGGAAAATGTGATACACTTCATTAAGGATATCCGTGAATTCATGTCTTAAGAAAGCGCCCATCTCCAGGTTTTCCATAACTGTCAGGGATGGGAAAGTATTTTTTTCCTGGGGCACAAATCCCATGCCCTGGGCCACGATATTATGTGTGGTCATACCTGCAATGTCCCGGCCGTCGAAAAGTATACTACCGCTCCTGGGCTTTAGCATCCCGATAATAGTCTTAAGCAATGTGGACTTGCCTGCACCATTGGGCCCGATGATCGAGACGATCTCACCTTTTCCAATATGAATGGATACCCCGTTCAAGATATCTATATCAGTATATCCTGATACTACCCCTTCCACCTGAAGTATGCTCATTACCCGCCCCCCAGATATGCATCCAGTACCCTTGGGTCATGCTTGACATCCTCGGGCGCTCCTTCAAGGATGATCCTGCCCTGGTTCATGAAACTAAGGGTATCGCTCACCTCGGTTATCAATGTCATATCGTGTTCGATGATAAGGAACGTCATGCCCCTTTCCTTGAGTTCCTTGATGCGCCCGACAAGTTTCCTTGCCAGGGTAGGGTTTACACCTGCGAAAGGCTCGTCCAGCAGCAGCATCTTCGGGTCTGTCATCAGTGCCCTGGCCATCTCAAGCAGCCGTTTCTGTCCACCCGAAAGAGCACCTGCATAATCATCCTTCATATGCATCAGGTCAAAGAATTCCAGTGTTTCGAGAGCCTTTTCCACAATTCTTGCTTCTTCATCCGCTACCATTTTCGGGCGTAAGAATATGTTGCGTATGTGCTCACCGCTTTGCATCTTGGGCCCCAGGAGTAAATTCTCAAGTACAGTCATCCTTGACAGTGCCTTGGTCAACTGGAAAGTCCTGACCATGCCGATTTGTGCTTTTTTGAACGTGGGCATTTGTTCAACCCTTTCGCCCTTGAAGAATATCTTACCGCTGTCAAGTTTATAGTAACCGGTAATGAGATTGAACAGGGTGGTCTTGCCTGCGCCATTAGCACCGATGAGCCCCTTGATGGTCTGTTCTTCCACACTAAAAGACGCACCGTCAACAGCCATGACGCCACCGAAATACTTTTTCAAGTCCCGGACCTTCAGTATTTCCTGCACCATTTTATTGCCCCAGTGTCAGTTCTTCTTTCCTGCCGAGCAGTCCTTGCGGCTTATACATCATTAACAATACCAATAATACCCCTATCACCATGACCCGTAAGGCAGCTATCTGGTGGGATGCCAGGGGTACATAGTCCTGAAGGTACCGGGTTCCGGTGTAGAAGGACTGTACTATTATTGCTCCCAGGATGGTGCCCTTATTCCTGGCACTTCCTCCCAGCACTACGATTATCCATGCATAGAATGTTTCCATTGGGATAAAGTTGCGGGGATTGATGTATTGCATATTGAATGCTAAAAAGGCACCGGCCAGTCCTGCAATGGCCGAGCCGATCATTAATGCCTGGATCTTGTACCGGAACACATCCTTACCGAGAGCGGATGCCACATCTTCATCCTCACGAATGGATTTCAGCACTCTGCCCCAGGGAGAGTGTACCAGTTTTTCAAGAAGCAGGTAAATAACTGCCAGTGAACCGAAAACAAGGATGAACAGGAAATAATTGTAGTCAAAGGGTATCATTGCTTCAAAGGGCCTGTCATAGCCGAACAGTCCCATAGGTCCCCTTGTGAGCCATTCCTCATTAAGCAGGAACAACCTGACTATCTCTGAAAAACCGATCGTGACTATAGCAAGATAATCCTCCCTGAGCCTGAGGGTGGGGATGCCGACAAGAAGGCCGAAAAAGGCTGCCAGTACAACGCCTGATGCCATGGATAGCCATATCGGCGCACCGCTTAAGTTCATCAGTACTGTGGTGTAGGCACCTATAGCCAAAAATCCCACGTGGCCGAAGTTGATGAGTCCGGTAAAACCCCACTCCAGGTTCAGGCCTATTGCGAATATGGCATAGATCCCAACGATGATACTGATGGCTACCAGGTAGTCGATCATGCTTTTGTCCCCCCGAATAGTCCTTTGGGTTTAAACAACAGTACCAGTATCATTATACCAAGGCCCACTCCCATTTTATATTCTGATGGCAGTATGAGCATACTCAATTCCTGGGACAGACCGATTATCATGCCACCCACCATGGCACCGTAGGGGTTGCCGATACCCCCCAGGATAACGGCAGCGAACATGGGAAGGATAAGGAACCAGCCCATATTGGGCCTGATAGTGGTTTCCAGTCCGTACAGGATACCTGCCACACCTGCTAAGCCTATTCCAATAAACCACATCCACATAATGACTTTATCTGAATCAATGCCTGACATACGGGCAAGGTTGATATCATCGGAGATGGCACGCATGGCCTTACCCAACTTTGTATTTTTAAGGAAAAAGTGGACCAGCACCATGAACAGTATGGCTGTACCCAGCCCTATGAGCTGATTATGGGTTATGGTCACTCCAAGCATCTCAATGCCTCTTCGCACGGGCAGGTCAAAGTTCCGTGTACTGCCACCCCATATAAAGATTATGGCATTCCGAACGATAATGGATAGCCCGATAGATATGATCACGAGGCTTACAAGGTCAGCGTTTTTCCTGCGCATGGGTTTCCAGACCAGGAAGTCCAGGAGCACACCCAGTGCACCTGCTATTGCAATGGCAATGAAGAATGATAATATTATATTCAGGCCGAGAGCTACATTCAGCACAAAGGCGATGTATGCACCGAACGTCATGAAATCGGCGTGCGAGAAGTTGGCAAAATTCAGGACACCATAGACCATTGTCAGGCCGATGGCTGCCAGGGCAATGATGCTTCCGAGGACAATCCCGTTGATGATCAGTTGCAGCATGGTTATATCCACTTTTGTGTGTGGTTTTTTAGTTTGTAGAATATTTGTGTAATTGTTTTATTAGGTGTTTCAACTTTATTTAAAAACTCGTATTCAAATATATATCATTCTGTTTTTAATTAATGATATCTTTTCAGGTAGTTCTAATGAAAGATGAACTCGGTACTTACTGATACATGGGATGTGGAGAAAATGTCTAAGGAAGATTTCTCTTTTTCTCATGTCTAATGGTTTTACTCACATTCCGCAGGTAAATTCTAAAAGTGAATCTTTTTAATATTACTTCTTCCATTTCATCAGTAAACTACATCCACTTCAAAAAGCAGGGTAAAATGCATATTCAAATTATCTAAATCAAGTGCCTTATCAGGTTTTC
>JAUWRA010000094.1 GCA_030610815.1 Methanosarcinales archaeon | reverse complement strand
TCAGTATTTGTCGACATGGCTGAAGCCATGCGGGCATCCATTTGTGATAAATGTAATGAAGTAGCGGCTGATATTAGCACGAACAGCACTCCTATCAATGCAAGTGGCACCCTTGCATCTTCGTTTTTCCATAATCTCATTATTATTTAAACCTGAGGTATGCGATAGGATGAATGTAGTTAAGATTTATGATTGAGTTTTTATATAAAAATAAAAATATATATTTAGAGGCAGGATCAATCTAAGCCTTACTATGCTGCTCAACATGCTGTATTGTGCGTCCCTGCACTCCTTATTCATGCATGAAAGCCTGTAAATCAAATACATTTGTAAGCATACACTCTTTCACATCAAATATGAGCAGTGAAGTGTTTTTAAGATCATCATTTCCAGTAAAAAGATAGATTTATCAATTACCCTGATAACTATGTTGCAATTATGAGTGACCTGAAGATCCTTGTAGTAAACAACTACGGCCAGTTCTGCCACCTCATCCACAGGGCTGTTCGCGACCTGGATGTAGAGAGCAACATCATTGCCAATACCCTCAGCAATGAAGAGATACTTGAAATGGAACCCGACGGCCTCATTATCAGCGGTGGACCAAGCATAGACCGCATAGGCCGGGCCGAAGAGATGGTGCAGGAACTTGACCTGCCCATACTTGGCATCTGCCTGGGTCACCAGTTGATAGCAAGGGCCTGCGGCGGCGAGATCGCCACAGGACACAAGGGGGGGTATGCTGCCGTCCAGGTGGAGATAATAGATGAGGATGAGATATTGAAGGGACTGGGACCCAGCACCATTGTATGGGCGTCCCATGCAGATGAGGTCACAGGCCTGCCGCCTGACTTCGTGCAACTGGCCCGCAGTGATGTGTGTGTGATAGAGGCCATGCGGCACAAGACCAGGCCGCTGTTCGGTGTGCAGTGGCACCCTGAGGTAAGCCATACCGAAAAAGGGGATGAGCTTCTCTTGAACTTCTTCAGGGTGTGTGATGAATATTGAACAGCCTGGTGATGGATACCGGGTATAAATTCAAGACGACAAAGGGAACCCACCTGTTCCTGCATGAAGTGTATGAACAGGATGTGGAAGGGGTAAACTTTTTTATCGACGACAACAGGGACCCCTGCGGTATCGTGATACTGCGATTTAAAGGGCTGGCCGACATCGCGGGGCTGGACACACTGGCGAAACATCTTGACGGGGAGCGGATGTACTTACCCCGTGACTGGCGGGTACAGTTTGTTAATTATGAGATGGTGTTTATTGAGTGTATAGAGTAGAGGGAAATAATTATAGGAATATTTCCCTGTTAGTTGAACTCCTCCCATAAAATATAGGTAAATTCTTACTTCATAAACTCCAATACCTCATCCATGCAACTCACAGAAAGAATCTTCGCAGGCAAGGGAGATATCAAAGCCGACACCATCCTCGAACACTGCAGAATTATCAATGTCAACACCAAAGAGATCCTCAACGCTGACATCGCCATCCAGTCAGGTTACATCGTCGGTATCGGCGACGTATCGGGACTGAGAGATGCAAGTACCAGGATCATCGACGTAAACCACGGCTACGTATGCCCTGGCCTGATGGATGGGCATGTCCATTTCGAATCCAGCATGGTCACCCTGTCCCGGTTCGCACGAAAAGCACTGGAGCACGGCACTACAGGCATTGTTATCGACCCGCACGAGATAGCAAATGTACTGGGCAGGCAGGGCATCGAACTGGTACTGGAAGAGGCAAAGAGCCTGCCACTGAACATCTTTGTTGCCATATCCTCATGCGTACCTGCCACGCCTTTTGAGACATCAGGTGCTTCCCTTGACGCCGCTGATGTGCGCTCACTTATCGATAATGAGATGGTAGTGGGACTGGGTGAGGTAATGGACTTCCCTGGCGTATTAAGCGGCGATGCCGGCAAACTGGCCATGATACAGGCGGCCCGGGAGCGCAGGCTGGTAGTAGACGGGCATGCGCCAGGCTTAAGGGGGCTTGACCTGTGGGGCTATATGGCTGCCGGTATTTCCAGTGACCACGAATCCCTCACCTACGAGGAGGCACTGGAGAAACTGCGCCTGGGAATGAAGCTGATGCTAAGGGAAGGTTCGGCAGCAAAATGCCTTGAAAATTTCCTGCCTCGTTTGCTTAAGGAGGGTGTATCCCTGGAGAACGTGTTCTTTGTTACCGATGACAAGCACCCCGAGGATTTGCTGGCAGGCTACATGGATACCATTGTGAGAAAAGCCATTGCTCTCGGCCTGGACCCCCTGGATGCAATATCCATGTGTACCATAAACACAGCCCGGCATTACCGTATCGACCACCTGGTGGGTTCAATCAGCATAGGCCGCAGGGCTGACCTTGTCATCCTTGACGACCTGGAAGGATTCAGTATACATTCAGTGATCGCCGACGGTACCACTGTTGCCACAATTGAGACAAAGACACCAGTTTTCAATTACCCTGATCATGTGCTTGATACGATCAGGTACAGGGAAATAAAACCACAAGACCTGCAGATAATTTATGCACCGGGTAGCAGCGTATCAGTAAATGTGATCAAGGTTTTTCCTGACCGGATATTTACAGAGAAGGATAATGCCGAACTTGTTACTGACGGGTCAGGTGTGCTACTGCCTGATGCGTATAGGGATATCCTCAGTACGGCCGTTATCGAGCGCCATGGTAAGAATGGTAACATCGGACTGGGGTTTGTCAGTGGGTTTGGCCTGAAGTCGGGTGCTTTTGCACAGAGCATCGGGCATGACAGCCATAATGTGGTTGTGACCGGGACCGACCATGCCGATATGGCACTGGCAGCAAATGCTATTAAGGAGATGAAGGGGGGCATTGTGCTGGTGAAGGATGGGGGGGTGCTGGACAGCCTGTCGCTGCCCTTTGCCGGATTGTTGAGCCCGGACACAGTGGAAGAGGTGGCCATGGAACTGGATGGATTGCATGGAACAATTAATGAAATGGGGTGTACTCTGCCAGCGCCATTTATTACACACTCCTTTATTGCACTGCCTGTAATTCCGAAGCTGCGGCTGACTGACATGGGGCTGTTCGATGTAGAAAGATTTGAGATGATCGAGGTTATTATCGGGACTAAAAAGTAGAGTGAAATCTTATCCAGCCAAAGATATGATTTTAAAATATAAATATTTGTATATTAAACCAAAATCAATATTTATATTTACTAGTATCTGAAATTCATTCCCCCGAGGAGGCATTATGCATGTCTAATAAATTCAATCTCATAATATTAATATTATTACTGTTCATCATACTGGCAACATCTGGTTGTACTACAAATGTGGGAAAATACGAAGTGGAATATAATGAACGGGAACTAACAGAAGAAAACTGGTGCCCGGAAGGGACAATTTTCAGTATCTCTAACGACCAGACAGGTGAAGGATATTTAATGCGATACGCTGGAATTGAAAAAATAGATGGTATTGATATGTGCAATCTGTGTAGCGAGATTACTAACGAGAACGGCACTATGCAAATAGATTGTCTTTCTGACTATTCTGGTGATTATTTTATATTCAGGATCCTGGACGAAGAAGGTAAAGTCCTGATGATCTTATAAGAATTTACTAAAAGATACTTAAGTATGAATATAATGGTAGTTTTAACGATACATACCCGCAATAAATACCATGCCGACATGGCAATTGCAGCCAATACCACTGAGGAGATGAAGGGGGGCATTGTGCTGGTGCAAGATGGAGGGGTGCTGGACAGCCTCTGTCGCTATCCATTGCCGGATTGTTAAGCCCGGACCCCGTGGAAGAGGTGCCCTGGAGCTTTATGGATTGCATGGAACAATAAAGGAAATGTGGTGTACGCTGCCAGCGCCATCATAACAATTGCCTGAAGTAGCATTGATGTTGGTTACGACACTATAAGCAAGAATAACCATGCAGGAATGAACATAATATTCCCCTCTTCCTTCAGTATATCTTTTGTCACCACAATCCCCTTTGCATCAAATTCCTCGCAGAACTTAACCATCCCCTTCAGGTCGCGTTTACCGATCTCATTAGAATATTTAACCTCAATAGGAACAACCTCATTCTTTAATGTGGCCACTATATCCACTTCATTTCTCAACCTGTCCAGCCAGTAGAATATCTTAGGGAACAATTCGCGCTTTTTCATGGAAAAAATATGTAAGAACACAAGGTTCTCCACGATCTTTGTTTTCTCAAGTTCATCAATTTCCTTCATTAAAAGAGAATTACGAAGCCCGCAGTCCATGAAAAACAATTTTTTCTCCTTTCTTGTGGATGTTACCTGCTTTTTCGAATAAAAATAAGCAGTATAAACTAAAAAACATTCCTCCAGATACGAAATATAATTCTTCACAGTATCCACCTTCACACCCAGCACCTGCGCAAAAGTGGAATAATTCATCCTCCTGGACATAACATCAGAAAGCAGGTCTGTCAGGTCACTCAATATCCGCGGCTCTTTGATGTCTTTAAGGTCCAGTATATCCCTGTTGATGGTCAGGGTCTTATACTGCTTCAGTACTTCATAGGCCCTTTCCACATCCTTGATGTAAAAAACTTCAGGATACCCGCCCTTTATGATATATTCATCCAGTGTAATGAGAAGTTCCTGTTTTTCCAGTATAAGACTGTCGTGTACCCTTTTAATGTCATTATAATCCCTGAAGTCCGCTTGAACATCTATGCCGGTAAATTCCGAAAAATTCAGGGGCAATATCAGATAAAAATTAATCCTTCCGAGCAGACTCTCCCCACTGCCCTTTAGAATCCTCAGTGAAGAAGAGCCGGAAACTATAAATTTTATCTTGAGGCCCAGGTCCTGCCAGTACTTCAGCATATTTCCCCAATCATCCAGCTTGTGGATCTCATCCAGGAAGATATACACTTTACTGCTCAACCGGTCTATTGGTTCCTTGACAATGGTGTTGGAAAAATCCCTCATAGTACTGTCAAAATCATGCTGCATCTCCAGCCTGATCTTTGGGTTATCAAAGGAAATGAATAAAATATTTTTCTCGCTGACCCCATTGTTGAGTAAATGGTCTATCAGGTCATACATCATTGTAGTTTTGCCCGTCCTCCTGGGTCCCAGCAGGCAGGTTATCTTATCATCTTCAAGTTCTTCCAGCAGATTGCTAAATTCTGCTCGTTTAAGCCTGCCCAGTTTCGACCCGCTGACACTTTTTGTCTTCCACCATAAGTTCTGGATAATAATTTCTTCATACATAATTCCAGTATAAAGTATGTATTATACATCAATCTTTCCATTGTAGAGTATAAGTTTATAGTATTTTTTTCCGTTTTAAAGTAAAAGATACCGAACTACTGTCGCACCCCGGGAAAAAAGAGTGGTTTAACTTCCAGGATACTCCAGGGTGATACTATCCCCCTGTGTCACTATCACCAGCGTTACTATCGCCAGTGTCACTACCCCCAATGTTACAACAGGCGAACGATAACCTCCATTGGAAAGTGTTTTATCCCATCTCAATAAAAGGGATTGAATGGTAATATTGAATTCACAGGTAATTTCAATGAGTCTACAAAATAAAGATGAGCTAATAACAAAGATCCTTGAACTAAAAGAATCGTGCAATGCCGTCATCCTGGCCCACAATTACCAGAGAGGGGAAATCCAGGATATTGCAGATTTTGTTGGGGATAGCCTGGGATTGAGCCAGCAGGCTGCAAAGCATGATGCTGAGGTCATAGTATTTTGCGGCGTGGACTTCATGGCTGAAAGTGCTGCCATCCTTAGTCCGGACAAGACCGTCCTGATGCCTGAATTATCATCACAGTGTCCCATGGCGGCCATGATCACACCAGAAGATCTGGTAAAGATCAAAAACGAATATCCTGGGGCTGCAGTAGTGACCTATGTGAATACCAGTGCAGCAGTGAAGGCAGAATCAGATATCTGCTGTACATCCTCCAATGCTGTCCAGATAGTGAACAGCCTGGATGAAGATGTAGTGATATTCACACCTGATAAGAACCTTGCCCTTTATGCGGCGCGCTACACTGATAAGACGATCATACCCTGGGACGGGTACTGCCCCACACACCACCAGATACTTTCCGGAGATATATTGCTATTGAAAGACGAACATCCGGATGCCGAGATCATAGTGCATCCCGAATGTAAACCCGACGTGATCGACATTGCAGACGCGGTATTAAGCACAGGTGGGATGGTGGATCATGTAAAAGAGTCCAGGTATAAAGAATTTATCATAGGTACCGAGGTGGGGATGCTGCACAGGCTGAGAAAAGATAATCCGGATAAGATCTTCTATCCGGCATCAAAGTATGCCGTATGCCCGAATATGAAGATGAACAGCCTGGAAAATATCATTACTGCACTGGAAGAGAACAAATACATAGTTACTGTGCCCGAGCATGTACGGGTGAAGGCGAAAAAAGCGCTTGACCGCATGCTTGAGGCCGGACGTGGCGACTGATGCCGTTCAATTCTTTTCGTAGCTTTGTTGAGCTGATCAGGTGGGCCAATTGTGCCATGGCAGGTATTGCAGCCCTTGTCGGCACACTGATAGCATTCCTGGCATTGCCTGATTCCATGCAGGTCCGGCTTGTATATGAGCCTGTACTGGTTTTTTCTGTCGTGTTCCTTATTACCGGGGCAGGCAATGCAGTAAATGATTATTTTGATCACGAGATCGACAGGATAAACCGCCCAAAGCGCCCTATCCCATCAGGAAGGGTGAACAGGAAGACAGCGTTGTACTTCTCATTGTTCCTTTTCGGGATCGGTGTCGTACTGTCATACTGGCTGGGACCTGTATGCCTGTTACTGGCCGGATTCAATTCCTTAATGCTGTTCCTGTACGCCAGTACCTTTAAGCGCATGGCACTGGCAGGTAATCTAGTCGTGGGATACCTCACAGGTTCCACCTTCCTGTTCGGGGGTGCACTGGAAATATTTGACGGTACAGGTATCCAGTCGACAATGATACTGTTCCTGCTTGCGGTCCTTGCTACTATGGCCAGGGAGATCGTGAAGGATATACAGGATATTGAAGGAGACAGCAGGGCCGGAGCCAGGACACTTCCCATTGTTATAGGTAAGATGAAAGCTTCACGTCTGGCTGCTGTACTGGGAATAACAGGAATTGTGCTGAGCCCAATGCCCCTGGTCTTTAATGTGAACAATGCATTCGGTGCATCTTACATGGCTGTGATCTTTGTGGCAGATATACTTTTTTTGGTTTCAATAAACGAGATTCTACTGAGGGATAATGCAGAAAAAGCTTCAAAATTACTAAAGATGGCCATGTTCGTGGCTTTAATAGCATTTATAGTCGGTACAGTGATATGAAGCTGAATTTAAGGTTTTAGGATTAGTTTGTCTGGAAAATCAAAACATAATTTTTAAATAGGCGTATCTATAAGATAGAATCATATTTTACCGATGGTTTAATATTATATTTGAGGAGGAAATACAATATGAAAGATAAACTCTTACCAACAGCAGCAGTTGAACGCGTGATCAGGGCAGCAGGTGCACACAGGGTCAGTGCCACTGCCAGTGAAGAACTGGCAAAACTTCTGGAAGAATATGGCATTGAGGTAGCAACCAGGGCCAACAGGCTGGCAATCCATGCCAAGAGAACCACGGTCAAGGGCGAGGATATTCTTGAAGCGTTAGAGCAGATGGAGTGACTCTGGAAAAGATCAGATCAATCCGTTGATCTTTTTTGAGACATCATACATCCGGGTTATTGCAAGGTCCATATCAGTGCAGGTTTCATCAGAACAAGGAACTACGCATTGTTATCAATCTTCTTCAGGGCGATAATATCGTCTTTAGTGGATGTTAAGTTATGATCATACCCATTGAGATCAAGACGTTTGGAACGGTCCCGGGTATGGTTATACACTATAGATGAAACTGCATGAGCCATGTTCGCATTGATATTACTATCAAAATGACTTGATATCATAAGTCCATTTGAAGAAGAAATACCTGCACCTAATACTCTTTCTACTTTTAAGCTATTATAAATATTTCTGTGGGTTGTCTAAAATAATATATTATTATGACTATAATAAATAAATTAAGGGAACGGGATATTATTTCGCTTATCACTGAACTGCTTGAAGCTGAATCTAAAACCGGATCGACCTGTCGCCCGGTAGTAGGGCCGGGAATTGATGACTGTGCAGTCATTGATATGGGTGACTCCGGACTTCTGGTAGCTACAACTGATATGCTCCACAGGAAGGCCGATTTTCCTTCAGGCATGACACCGTACCAGATGGGATGGATGAGCATTGCAGTAAACCTGAGTGACATTGCAGCCATGGGAGCCAGGCCGGTAGGTATCATGACAGCACTTGGACTGCCCTTGGATATGGAAGTGGATGATGTTAAGGAACTGGTGAGAGGGATGAGTGATTGTGCCCGCAGGTATGGTACACAAATTATTGGCGGGGACGTTGACAGGCACGATGAACTTACCATAGTGGGATCTGCGCTGGGAATGGTTGATGCGGGACAGCTGGCTACGAGAAAGGGGGCCAAACCGGGTGAGCTGGTCTGCGTGACCGGAGAACTGGGTACTGCCGGGGCCGCACTTGAGGCATTGCAGCAGGGAAGGGAACCAGACCCGGAAGTAACGGAAAAATTCTACATGCCAGTGCCCAGGATAGCAGAAGGTATGGAATTGGCAGGTTCGGGCTGCCTGAGTTCTATGATGGATATCAGTGACGGGCTGGCACTGTCCCTGCACGACCTTGCCGCTGCCAGCGGTGTGGGGTTCCATATAAGGGGCAGTGATATACCGGTGCACAGGTCTGTGCGTGATATGGCTACAGTCAGGGATATGGTCGTTAATGATAAGGTCATTGGTGATATGGTCATTGATGACAAGGTCGTCGATGATAAAGTCGTTGAGGTCATTGAAGATAAGGTCGTTGAGGATCAGGTTTTTGAATGGAGTGTATACACAGGCGGCGATTTTGAACTGCTGTTCACCCTCGATACTGACTGCCTGGAAAAGGCAGGGAAGGTTGCTCAATTCACAGTCATAGGTAAAGTTACCGCCAGCGGGATAACCATTGAGCATAACGGGCACATTACTGATGTGGAGCCCAGGGGATTCCAGCAGTTCGGGGATAAGGTTTAATTACCTGCAATCAAAGGTTGGTATCATGATAATGTGCCCCACCTGCGGCGGTCCTGACTGCATAAGGCCTGCTGAAGATGTGCTTGATTCTATTTACCAGATGTATATGGCCTGCCCGGAATGTCCGCCTGAACCCGGGTGGGACAAGCAGGTCCCACTGGCGGCTCTACTGCACGGAGATACTGTTGATGAGAATACGTTGTTGTGCAGTTCATGCAGGCGCCGTCCCCTGGATGGGGTGATGGGGCATGTGCTGGCTGTTATGCTGGAACACGGGGATAGGGAGGATGGTGCAGGACTGGCACTGGTCGGGACCCCGCTGATATCTTGCGGCTTTCCAATCATGTATCCGCCCAGACTGGGTAAGAGAGACCTGGTACTTATAGCAGATAATGTGCGCCCGGATACGGCAGAGGATATTGTGGACAGGGTGCCTGAGGTCAGGGGGGTCGTGCTAAGGGTGGGTGACCAGGCCCAAAGCGTGGGGATACTTGATCCCGATTCACAGCCCCATGAATATACACTGCTTGCAGGTTGCGACATGAGGTGCGATGTGGCACAGAGCGCACTGGGAGAACTGGTGATATATAAGAGCCAGAGCAGGATCCATATCGAGTTCCCGCGGGAGAGCGGACACAAGATGGATGTACTTGGGAAGCTGGACCGGGAGGGGGTGCTGGCTGGCAGGGTGGTAGTGGACGGCATGTGCGGTCCAGGTACACTGGGTCTTATGTCGGTGCTAATGGGTGCAAGTAAAGTGATATTGAACGATGCCTGGCGCCCGGCTATTGAGAATGTGCTGCTGAACCTTGAAGTTAATAGAGAGCTGCTGGATGTGGAAGTTGAACGATTGATCCCTACTGGTGATATGCCGCTTATCGGGGATGAA
>JAUWRA010000118.1 GCA_030610815.1 Methanosarcinales archaeon | reverse complement strand
CTTACACTGTTTATAAGCATATGTGTAATGACATCGGCTCTGACATACTCACCCAGCGCAGGATTACCGACCTTATTTCAGAACTGGACATGCTGGGCATCATCAATGCTATGGTTGTGAGCAAAGGCCGGTATGGCAGGACCAAGGAAATATCATTGAGCGTTCCGATGAGCGATACTAAGGGAGTGCTCATGGAAGATTACAGGTTAAAACCACTGGAGAATTATCAACCTGACCTGCTCGTTGTACAATCCAGATTAATGTAAGCCGGTCGATACCAATGCAGTGGGAGATATCCAATCCCGATTGAAATAGGCCAGTTGATATCAATGTACAGCCAGTGCGAGATATCCTACCCAGGGGATATGCCACCGGGCCACCCCGATGATCCATTCCTCTTTTACAGGTTGTAGCCTGCTTGTAGAGGTCTTCTGGTCAATATCCCTATTATTGTCCCCTTTGGTTATATATCCCGAATGAGGTGCAGCAGGTCCACCAGGTCCACCAGGTCCACCAGACCACATAGGCTCCCCTTCTTCCACCCAGTACATTGCCCTGTGGATGATCAGGGTATCTGTACTACTCCCATACTTCCTGTACAGTATTACATCTCCATATTCATCGAATGCTGTGTATCCTGACAGGGTGCCCTCAGTATGTGAAATGATCTGGGTCTGCTGTGTGCTTTGTGTAATAACCACGTCACCAATACCGATATTAGGCAGCATGCTACCGGATTCTACGGCTACTGCCGACCCGGGAGTGCAAAGACCTATCTGTGAGATAAGCATGAACATGCCGATCATTACAGCTACGAACAGCAGGTGATTTAACCTGCAAATCCAGAAATTATCACTGTTCCTGAATCGTTTTACATAATAAAATAATTTATCGATAATGGTTTTCTCTTCCCGTGGATTTATATAGCGAATACTTATAGCGTGTAAAGTGATAATAGTTTGTGCGATTTTAATGGAAAATACTGATCATGCTTCATTCATTGTAGAGCAATTCGCAGAGGCCGGTTACCAGATAGACCCTGACGCCCTCACATTGCTTACGGAACAGGACACCAGTCCTTCACTTATCAGCCAGATACTTGATTCACTTGACGAGTCCACACTTGTGGTGGGCCCGGCCCAGATCGACCCGGCTTTTAATACCAGGACCACACCGCAGCCAGGAACCGAGTACCCCAGGGTACCAAGGGACCCGGATTATGAAGATGAATGGACTGGTGAACTGGACGTGATCTCAGATATCACTGACCAGTCAACATGTGTAGGTGAATACAGGGAATTCGTGGACTTTTTCAGGAACAGGTTCTCCAGGCTGGGAGACATGTTGAGGAACCGGGGTGTTGGTTTCAGGCCCATAGAAAGCCTGAACAGGCGCAAAATTGGCCTGGTGGAAGGCAGGGAGGAGGTTTCGGTCATAGGCATGGTTTCTGACCTGCGCACATCCAAGAACGGTCACAGGATGATAGAGATCGAGGATACTACCGGAAGCCTGCGCACAATGGTGCTGAAGAATAAACATGATATCTTTGAGCAGGGCCAAAAAGTGATGCTGGATGAGGTGATCGGTGTCAGCGGCAACCTGAGTGATGATGGAAATTTGCTGTTCATAAATAGTATCATGTGGCCTGATATGCCACTCAGGACCAGTTCAGAACTGGGTGAGCACAATGTGAGCGGCAAGGCTGTAATGATATCTGATGTGCATATAGGTAGTGACACTTTCCTTGAAGACCAGTGGCTGGGTTTTATCGACTGGCTGAATCACGGGGGGTCAGTGTCAGGCAATGGATCTGTGGACGTGAAGGATATCAGGTATCTTGTAGTGGCAGGTGACCTGGTGGACGGTATCGGAATATATCCGAACCAGGAGGAGGAACTGGCCATTATCGATGTCTATGAACAATATAAAGTAGCTGCTGATTATTTCAACCAGATACCCAGACACATCAAGGTGATCATATCCCCGGGCAACCACGATGCAGTAAGGCAGGCCGAACCCCAGCCCACATTCCCTGAAAAGATAAGGAAGATGTTCAGGCAGGACGTGGTGTTCGTGGGCAACCCGGCAGTGATATCCATGGATGGGGTACGCACCCTGGTCTATCACGGGCGCAGTATTGATGATATCGTGGCCAACCTGCCTGGCATGAAATATGAAGATCCCACACGGCCCATGATAGAGATGTTGAAACGCAGGCACCTGTCTCCCATGTACGGCAGCCGGGTATCTATTGCGCCTGAAAGGGAAGACCACCTGGTGATCGACAAGCCACCCCATATCCTGCACTGCGGCCATGTACATACAGTTGGATGCACTACTTACCGTGGCGTCACAGTGATAAACAGTGGTACCTGGCAGTCCCAGACAGAGTTCCAGAGGCGTATGAACCTTAAGCCCGATCCAGCCAAGGCTACCATCGTGGACCTGGCCACACTTAACACAAACATTATCTCATTTCAATAACTCATATATTCCAAATATTCCAAATGAGCACTTTATCCAAGCATCAATTATTACCAATGAGTACCTCACCCAAACATCAATTATTACCAATGAGCACCTTACCCGAACATCAATTGGAATTATTCAAAAAAATGGGATATCACATAGTAGGTACTCACGGCGCTGTCAAACCCTGCCTCTGGTCTGGCAGGTCCATAAAGGGAATGGGCAGCTGCTATAAATCCCAGTTCTACGACATACAGTCACACCGCTGCATCCAGATGACACCCTTTTTAGGCTGCAACCAGTCCTGCCTCCACTGCTGGCGCCCAGTTGAACACCCGGTCGACACGCCTGTCGAGTGGGATTCTCCAGAGGAAATTGTGGGGGGTTGTATCATGGAGCAGCGAAAGTTGATGTCAGGATACGGCGGCCTGGATGATGCTGATAAAGTAAAATGGAAAGAATCCCTGGAGCCCAAACATGCAGCCATATCACTGGCAGGGGAACCCACACTGTACCCGTTCCTGCCCGAACTGGTCCAGGAGTTCCACAAACAGGGACTTACCACCTTTGTGGTCACCAACGGTACAAAACCCGATGTTATTGAAATTATCAGGCCCTCACAACTGTACATGAGCCTGGACGCTCCGGATAAGGAGACTTACATTCGTTCCTGTGCTCCTGATCATCAGGATCAGTGGGGGCATATCCTGGAATCCCTGGAAGTGCTGTGCCATCATCCTTGTAGGATCGCCATCAGGATAACCCTGACAAAAGGTTTGAATTTTAAAGATGCTACCGGGTATGCCCGGCTTATTAAACTTGCAGAACCCGACTTTGTTGAGGTAAAGGCATACATGCATCTGGGCTATTCCCGTAAACGACTGGAGCGGGATGCCATGCCCAGACATGAGGAGATACTTGAGTTCACGTCAGAACTTGGCAGGGAGCTGGGTTACCATATGGCCGATGACGTGGAACTCAGCAGGGTGGCATTACTGTCAAAAAATGAAAAAGTGACTCCTGTAACCCTGTAGTTAGACCTGCCTGAGTTTCCAGGTTCATTCGTATCCTGTATGTCAGATCAGCCTGATGGTTTTCCAGGTTTATTGGTGCCTTGTATGTCAGATCAACCTGATAGTTTCCAGATTCATTGGTGCCCTGGTTTCGATACGGTATTTTCTGTATATCGAACTGGCCAGGTCAAGACAACACTTCTCATCACCATGTTCTGTAAGGACATGTTCGGGCCTGGGTTTCATCTTCTTGATATAATCCATCAATTGCCTGCGGTCAGAGTGTCCCGAGAATCCATCCACGGTGTGCACATTCAGGTTGATCTTGATAATATCAGTCTTGCCGTTATTGTAGACGGGAACTTCGCTCCAGCCTTTCTGCAACCTCCGGCCCATGGTTCCTTCTGCCTGGTATCCCACAAATACCAGTGCGTTCTTCTCGTCAGGGCCGTATGCCCTCAGGTATTCCATGATTGGGCCGCCGTTTAGCATACCAGAGGTTGCCAGTATGACACCCGGTTTGGGATTGGTCAGGATATCTGTTCGTTTCTCAACAGAATCCACCTGTTCGAAACAATCGGCCAAAAACGGGTTCATGCCTTTATGGAAAATCAGGTTCTTCAGTTCTCCATTCAGGTATTCGGGGTAAGTAGTATGAATAGCCGTGGCTTCCCAGATCATACCATCCAGGTAGACCGGGATATTATCATCGATAAAACCTTTACGGATGATCTCCTCCAGCACCAGCATGACCTCCTGGCTCCTGCCCACTGCAAAGGCCGGGATCAGGACAGTACCGCCCCTGGCTATCGTTTCTTTTACTATTTCCTTTAACCGGTTCTCAGCCTCCCTTCTATTGGGCTGCATATCTTTAGAACCGCCGTAGGTTGACTCGGTGATTATGGTTTCTATTCTGGGAAATGAATTGACTGCCGGGTCGAACAGGCGGGTCTTCTCATATTTATGATCCCCGGTAAATGCAATATTGTACAGCCCGTCGCCTACATGGAAATGGACCACAGATGAACCCAGGATATGGCCGGCATTGTGCATGGTAAGCTTCATGTCCGGAGCAATATCGGTAACATCGCCGTAATTAAGTGTAATAGTATGTTTCAGGGTCTCACGTATCATGGAGGATTCATAGGGTATGGTCTTTCCCTCCTTAGCGGCCACATCAATGAAATCCAACTGCAGCAGAGCCATCAGGTCCCGGGTGGGAGGTGTACAGTATACTGGTCCATCGTATCCATACTTATACAGTAGGGGTATCAGGCCCGAATGGTCCAGGTGGGCATGGGTGAGCACCACTGCATCTATCTGGCTGATAGGCGTTACCTCTGGTATGTACAGGTAAGGGGTGCCGTTATCATCGGAACCTACGTTCACTCCACAGTCAATGAGTACCTTGGTCTCAGGGGTTGACAACATGAAACAACTGCGTCCTACTTCCCGGCAGCCTCCCAATGCAGTGACCCTGACCCATTTATCCTTTGATGATACTTCCCTGTGGATTTTCCTGCCAATGGTCTTGAGCAGGGCTTTGCGTTCTTCTTTATGGTCCCTGTTGTATTGTCGGATATTCTTTACAGTGGATGATTTTATAGGCGGGGTCCTTACCACCTTTGGTGTCCAGCCAATCTCCCTGGTAATCTCCCTGAGAGTGCTGCCATGTCGGCCGATTACGATACCTGGCTTCTCGGCTTCGATTATCACTTCACCTGTATCAGTGTCAAAATAATGACTTGTAATACCAGCATCTTCAGGTACGATCTTGGAGATCGTTTCAATTACAACATCCGGATCTGCCAGTACTCCCGGGTCAGGCCTGACCACTAACCGCTTCCTGAGATCTTTTGCAAGATTACGGATGACATCACCGTTATCTGCCAGTTTTTTCGGTTCCGGGGTATATATTACAAGTTCCGGTCCCTCGAACTCTAAAAGTGATATAGTCACTCCGGCTGGTAATTTTTTCGATATCTTTGCTTTTAATTCTTCGAGTACCTGTTCTACCGACATGGTATTTACGTCCTGTGAAAATTACGTCCTGTGAAAAAATCAGAAAATAAAAATTTAAAAAATTAAGTATAGATGTAATGTTTCCTTAATGTTCGGGTCTTATAAAGCATCAAGGAAAGCATCACGTATTTCTTGTATGACAGAATCCTCTATCTCGAAATACCCTTCCGATGTGATCTTGGTAACCTTAATACCGTTCCCGGAAGCAGAATCTCGTTTCATAACGTTATGTAGTGCCCTGATTGCAAGCTTTACACCATCATCAATGGGCATATTTTCTTCGTATCTATCCTCAAGTATTCCGTAGGCAAATGGAGATCCTGAACCTGTGGCTGCGGCTTTGTTTTCTTCAATCTGGCCTCCGAGGGCATCAAGTGAATAGAGGCCCGGACCGTTCATATCCACTCCACCTACAACAAGCTGGACCATAAATGGAAAATACCTGTTTCCTGCAAGGATGTTGGACAACAGACTGGTAATACCTTTGATGGTCATGTTCTCCTGTCTGCGCATTTTATATAATTTTGATTCGACCTGCATTGTTTTTACAAGCCTTTGTGCATCTCCCACTGAACCGGCTGTGGTCATCCCCACAAGGTCATCTATCTGGTATATTTTCTTGGCATCTTTGCTTGCGATGAAATGCCCCATAGTAGCCCGGCTCTCTGTGGCCAGGACCACACCTTCACTGCAGACTAATCCAATAGTCGTTGTACCTTTAAGTTCGTTATCATTAACCATCTGTATACCTCATAGAAAAAATGAGAAAATCAGCTAACTTTCACCTTATATTTGTATCTGCCTATATAAGAGTTTTCCCGTTTTTAGGGCCTTGCACCTTTGTAACTATTTAGCCCTGTCCAAATTTCGCCTGAAGCATTCAGTTTTTTCATTAATAAACTACCCCTTGTGCCCCAGATACACCCACTGGTCATATATCCCGTTCTTATCAGTATTATCAATTATCTCCCCTACCGCACCCAGACCGTCCAGTACACTTTCCAGGATATCCATCTCTTCACGCTTGTTCACTGTGAACAGCAGCGTCCCCCCCGGCTTAACTACTTTCAGGGATTCATCCATCATTGCGGCCCAGATATCCTTATTGAAACTATAAATGGTACCAAGCATGAAACCAATAACAGCATCAAATGAGCCCCCCTCAAAGAAATCAGTCAGTCGTGTGGCATCCATCACAATAGTACGCTTGGGCTTTAACACATCATGCTCCAGTCCCTGGCACACCTGGCAGCGGTCATAATCAGTTGTCAGCGGGAATATGCCCAGCTTTTCCAGCGACATTGTCGCCATACCGTTGCCGCAGCAAATTTCCAGTACCCTGCCTGATGCATCGAACTTATCACCAAGTTTCCTGAACAGCTCATCCAACCGTTGGACCCTGATATCCAGGTACACCATATCATAGGTTTCAGTGGGCTTAACGCAGCCATCACATAACTGTCTCTCGACCAGGGCAATGGAAAAATATTCCTGTAATGCACCTATCAATTCCCTGGCCGATACATCGATCAAGTTCACGTCATCAGCAGCCTGCAACAGAACAGAGGCCAGCCCGCCAAATTGTCCCGCAGCTGCCGACTGGATACCAGACCGGGCCACCACATTGGTGAACACTGCCCAAAAAGAAGGATATTCCCCTGTAGCCGGATTATTTATTGCCAGACAGATGATATCCTTACCGTCCTGCACGGCCCTGACCTCACCGTCAATCCCGCCGGACTGTACCATCTGTTCCATAAACCCCAGGGTCCGGTAGAGGTCGTTCATGCTGCTGTAACTTTCTTCAGGCAAGAACAGGTTCTCATCATTATCCAGGCCCAGAACCTGGTGAAGCAGCATAAAAAAATAAACCCCTGGAAAAAATGAACAAAATACTATTTATTCATCAGCCTCATCGAACTTGTAACTGTCATCACCCATCATGGCGGCGGATATGGAATCTATACCGTCGATCCATTCGGCGACCAGGCCGTAAGGCATATCTGATAAAGTATCCTCAGGGATTTCGGCGCCTGCGATCACACTTGCCCCGATCGTGGCAACATAACCAATAGCAGTTCCCGGGTCATCTGCCTCCTCTGCTTCCAATGCACTTTTTATGATCGGGGCAAGATCAGCCGACTTGTCATAAGCACCATCGATGAAACACTCGCATGAAGCAAAAACACCGATCAATGAGGTCTGCAATGAATCGAGCATAAGGTCAATAGGCTCACTGATCGAATCCATCGGGTTCAATACAATGTTCTTGACATCATCAAGGGCATCGAAAGCCCCGTCACCCGTCAACTCATTATTTTGGTATTTAGCAATGACCTTCAGGCATGCAAGGATTATGTCATCTTCCATATTGACAAATATCTTGCCAGAATCGCCCGGGTCTTCGTCTTCATTGAGTTCAAAACCACTCTCTTTGACCTGCTCTATCCAGTTGTTCCATCTGTCTTCTGAATAGAACGGAAATACGGTTTTGGATTTAGGGCTTGCTGCTGGTTCTTTCTTTGTTTTTCCTTTTGACTTTTTCTTAGCCATTGTTTCTATGCTCCTGCAATCTGGTATTCAACTTTGTGAGTATTATACTTTGCGACTAAATGCGATCACCATACTGAC
>JAUWRA010000169.1 GCA_030610815.1 Methanosarcinales archaeon | reverse complement strand
GCAACTATTCTCTCTTCTTCGTCAGTATCCATGATGCATCACGAAGGATGCATTAAATAGAATAGACATCAAAAGTGTTCACGATGTGTTGACACTTCATTTGCCAAATGAAATGGTTCACGATGTATTGAGCCATTCCACTTAACAAAATGGAAACGAAAATATGACGTGTGTGATGGAATTATTTTGAATGCTAAAAAAAATTTATTGATGGAGATAAAATCAAAACAATCTCACTCTGATACATGCTCCCCCTCTTCAAATTACAGCCCTGCGCCTGAATCAGAAAATAACCGGAGCATTGAATGAACCTTACCGACAACGAAAAAAGAGATGCTGTCAAGCTGATCGAAGCAGGGAAACCCCTGCCGGACAAATATCGGTTCTTATTATTCGATGATGACCATGAGGTAGAACTTCTCTGGAACGGCAAGACTGCGGAAGTAACCAACGTAGTGCTACCATTCCAGATAATCGAGCAGGTGGACGAGCCGCGCTCAGAAGAAACAAGAGAGCGATACAAACAGATGACCTTGTTCGATGTTGACGAGCGGGGGGCAGCTCAAGGGCTGAACCAACAAGCTGATATGGGGCGATAACAAGCTGATCTATATCGACCCGCCCTTCCAACATGGGATCGCTGATATCCAATTGACGAACATTACGAATTCTCCACCTTCCCATCCACCAGCCTGATCACCCGGTCCGTCCGCTCTGCCACCCAGGGGTCGTGGGTTACAATAATGACAGTCTGCCCGCCATCAGACAGCCGTCGCAGGATGCCGATAATAAGGTCCCTGGTCTTTGTATCGACCTCACCAGTGGGCTCATCTGCAAGTATGATAGCAGGCCTGTTGGCCAGCGCCCTGGCAATACTCACCCGCTGCTGTTCCCCGCCGCTTAGTTCAGAGGGTTTGTGGTTCAGGCGGTCGCCCAGCCCCATCTCTGTTAGCACCTCACGGGCCCGCTTGATCCGTTCCTTCTTGTGAACCCTGGCAAACCTCATGGCAATCTCCACATTACCCAATGTGGTAAGGGCTGGCAGCAGGTTGAAATGCTGGAACACGAACCCGATCTTTTCGCGGCGCAGCCTGGGTATCTCCTTTGCCTTAACCCCGGTCACCTCGATACCGTCAATGAATACGCTGCCCTCTGTGGGAATTTCCAGCATACCGATGATTGACATCAGTGTGGTTTTTCCCGAACCTGACGGACCCATGATACTTACCATTTCCCCCCTCCTTACCTCCATGTCCACACCCTGCAAGGCATGTATGGGCACCTTGCCCTGCATGTAGGTTTCTTTCAGGTTCCGGGTCTGCAATATAATATCAGGCTCAGCATCATTCATATCTTAGTGCCTCCATGGGACTCATGCCGGTAGCCCGCAGGGCAGGGTAGATACCTGACAAGGTACCCAGCAGTATGGCAAATAACATGGCAATGGCCACCAGCCTGGGCGTGACAAGGAACAGCACTATCCCTTTTTCAACCAGCCATAGGTTCATGGCAGAAACTGCAACCCATCCGCAGGCCAGTCCCAGCAGCCCCCCCAGTAAACCCATGATAGCGGCCTCGCCTACAGTCATCAACAGGATATCCCGCCGCTCTGCCCCCATTGCCTTCAGTATGCCGAACTCCTTTGTGCGCTCCATCACAGACATTAGCATGGTGTTCATAACGCTCAGCCCGCCGATAATGGCAGCCAGGACTGCAGCACTTACAGTTATTACAGAGAATATCATCAGGCCCTGCTTTGCCTCCTCCTCCAGTTCACTTGGGGATAGTGTATCCACTCCGTCTACGCTGAGCTTTATCCGCTTTGCCAGCAGGTCACCATCAACCCCCTCTTCAGGAATAGCAAATATCATAGAGACCATGTTGCCCATATCATAGATATCCTGGGCAATATCAAGGGGGACTGCTGCCGATGCATCAAAAAAACTACCCGTATATTCCAGCTCTCCAACCACTGTGAAGTACTTGTCCTGTATCTCAATGCGGTCCCCTACACCGATATCATACTGGGTTGCAATACTACTACCAATAACGGTTACGTATCTATCCCCCCTCATAAGGTCCCTTCCTTCCTTGACCTGGACCGGTCCCAGTACAGTATGGGATTTCTCTGGTGGCAGCCCTATTACCTGGTTACCGCCAAAACTCATGCCGCCTCCCTCCTCCAGCGGCGCCATCAACAGCCCGTATGCATCATAGACACCGGGTACTTTTCTGACCTCTGCCGCTTTACTGGTGGTCACGCTCCCTCCGAATATGCCGCTTGAGCCGAATACACGTATCTTGTCAGCGGTCAGTGCAAATGAAGTTTCAAATGTCTTGTTGAAGTTCTCTGACATGGAGCCCATTACGATAATTGCGAATATGCCAAGGCCGATGCCAAAAATTGTGAGGGCCGTCCTGATCTTCCGCTGTGAAAGATTTCGCAGTATAATGTCGAACAATGCCTTTCCTCCTATCTCCTGCTGCTGATCACAGCTGCACATATAATACCCAGGATGGTCAGTAAAATTGTGAATCCCGGTGTCTGGGATTTCGTTGGCTGGCTTATAGGGGAGGTACGTTCGGGGATAAAAAGCATTGTTTCATACCTGTCCAGTATTTCATTTCCAAGTGTTAAAATGTGGATGTTGACCTGGTACGTACCTGGGTCAAGGTCATCATCCCATATGATACCCACGGTATCGTCCCTGTCCAGAGTAAGAGGTTCGGGCCTGCCCGTGAATAACAGTGGATCTGAACCGTCCTTGTAGAGTTCTACTTCCACTATACCGTCAAAAGGCACCTGTGACCTGCCGTAAAGTGTTACGCTGACACCGAAATCGTCCACGTCTACATCCATGTTATCAATCTCTACCTCCTGGTTTGCAGTGAACCAGGTCACGTATGAGGATGTGATATCCGGCGTGTGGGATATGGCCTTTACACATACGCTATACTTGGTATTGTCATCCAGGAGGATCGGCCAGTCAATGGAAAGCTGGGTAGACTGCATCACAGGTATGTCCTCTTTGGTCTCGGAATATATTATCTCGCCATCCTGGATCAACTGGAATATAAAATCGGCAACGCCGGGATTGTTTACGCTCCTGGGCTTTAATAACAGGCTTGCGCCGCTGCTGCTGGCGCTGAGGTCTACTACCTGGAACCTTGGTAGTACCACAAACCCGTACGAGAATGGATATGATGTTTCATCTACAGATCTGCCATCGACCAGTACGCTGATTGTGGCCACGTAGTTTTTGAATTGGGGTTGTGAATCCCACATGATGACCTTTGTTATTTCCTGGCCTGGTGCTATTGTAAAGTCCAGGGTGGTGGTTTCGATTACTTTTCCCTGGGATGTTAATTTGAATATGAGCTGTCCATTGTTTACCTGTTGGCTGGATTGTATTGATACGTCCATACTGTTCTCATCTGAGAATGTTGAAGTGATCCATGTGGTCTGGTTTTTACCGGCAGAGGCTGGGAATACAATAAGAGTCAGCAGGATGGCAAGAATATAAATATTTCTGGATTTCATTGCCACATTGTAGGCTGGATAGTGTGAAAAATCTTTCTCTTGAGAATCAAACGTTGCGACGGCACGCCTAACCGCAGCAGAGCTGCGGGGTATAGCAATTAAGATGAATGGCTTGAGAAAGAAGGAATCGAGATTATCGAAGCAAAACCTAGTTGTGGAGGATCATATCATCCAAAACCCCAAGAACTGGAATAAACGAAAATATAATATATCTTTGGAACAAATATGTTCCATATGGAACAAAACACATCATTTGAGATCATAGACATCTTACTGGGTGAGGAGATGCATACAAGGGCATTGGCCAAAAGGCTCAACACCAACCACATGACAACATTAAGGCATCTGAAGGGGCTGGTAAATGACAATATATTGGATTTCAGAATAGAAGGGAGAAATAAGATATATTTTCTCAAAAAGAACATTGAATCCAGGAACTACGCAACGATGACTGAACTTTATAAATTGAATAGAGTTCTTAAAAAACATCCGGGACTAAGAAAAATTATAAAGACAATCCAGCGTAATCCAATTATAAGTCTTGCCGTTCTCTTCGGCAGCTATGCGAAAGGCACGGTCCGGGAGAACAGTGATATTGATGTATTCATTGAAACTGAAGATAGAAAATTGAAGCAGGAACTTGAGCAACTAAATTCAAGGTTGAGTGTGAAAATTGGAGAATTCGATAGATCAAATCCACTCATAAAGGAGATTGAAAAACATCATATAATAATCAGGGGAGCTGAAAACTACTATGAAAAGATCGAATTTTTGTAACTATTCAGCCACCCTATAAACAGTTTACTTTAAAAAAAACACCTATGCCGAAAAATCAAAATACTTTGACATCATATTAAATTAATATTCAAAAAACAACCAAATTTTTCCATTAATCTGAGGGGATTTATATGGAACGTGAAGAAATTCTTACAATTTATGAAGCTGGACCTGAAGCAGTTATTATTTTAATAAATCATCTGACCTCCAGAATTGCCGAACTTGAAGAACGCGTAAAATCATTAGAGGAACGACTTAACAAAAACAG
>JAUWRA010000201.1 GCA_030610815.1 Methanosarcinales archaeon | reverse complement strand
TCCTGGAAATCAGGATGCTGAGGAGCAATATGAAGATAAAACCTTACACCTACAGTTTGAAATAAACGGAAAATGGCCGAATTTAGGTGGGTCGGCAGATAGTGGTTTTGATATGGTTTAGCTTTAGCTTTTTTAGGTTTTCGAGTGAAATCGGATGGGTGCGGATGTTTTTTGGTGTCTCGAAGTTGAGCTGGAAAAGGCATCGATGCTAACTATATATCATGGTCCCGATGCCAGAATCGGTAAAGAGTTCCAGCAGGATGCTGTGGGACTTGCTACCGTCAATGATATGGACTTTTTCAACACCTTGTTCTACCGCAACTGCTGCCGAGCGTATCTTTGGTATCATACCACCGGCAATGGTGCCTTCCTTTATCATGTCCTCAACCTGGTCCAGCCGGATGCGGGATATGCGACTGGCAGGGTCCTTTGGGTTGCCCAATACTCCGGGTACGTCGGTCATGAGTAAGAGTTTTTTAGCATTTAAGGCTGCAGCAATGTCCCCGGCAACAGTATCGGCATTGATATTCAGGCTGTTACCCTTATCATCCACTGCTATGGGTGCCACAACCGGTATGTAGTCATTTTCGGCTGCTATCATGAGTATCTCGGGATTGATGACCTCAACATCTCCAACCCAGCCCAGGTCTACCTCGTGCTCCCTGCCTTCAAAGGTGACACGCTGGATGCCTTTTTTCTTTGCCATGATAAGCTGGCCGTCCTTACCTGAGAGTCCCAGCCCTTTACCGCCATAGGTGCCTATCAGGGATACGATCCTGGTGTTGATGTTGCCAACTAACACCATACGTGCAATCTCCAGTGTCTCATCGTCTGTGATGCGCAGCCCTGCTACAAATTCGCTTTTTTTCCCCATCGTTTCCATCTTTTGGGTAATCTCGGGACCGCCCCCGTGTACGAGCACGGGATGGATACCTACATAACGCAGGAGTACCACATCCTGGACTATATCTGCCATGATGGCGGGGTCGACCATGGCGTGTCCACCTACTTTTATTATCATGATGGAGTTGTGGAACTCTCTAATATACGGAAGGGCTTCTATCAATACCTGCTCACGGTTTAAGTTCATGGTTGTGGACACTCCTGATTTTCCAGCGTTTATATGTGGTGGTGGCATATAAAGGTTTTAATAGTAAAACATATACTGTTTGAATTTATCGTAGTATATTAATAATAACATATATATACTATGCAGGACATATAATTAATTGTTGAGCGGGCAGGGCTATTTTCCCCTCACTCCCACCCCCATCTCCCTAAATCCCGCTCAACATCCCATTATATTGCATTTTCTTGAATTGTGGGTGGATTGTACATCTTCATTATGCAACTTTTTTTTCCTTGCATAGAAAGTTTAAATTACTATCCTTTATAATTTATAATCCGATATATGGTATCAACGATCGAGGTATAGTATTTGCCAGAAAAGGATTACCTTACTATTGATGATTTTGACCTTTCAGGAAAAACGATTCTTTGCAGGCTGGACCTGAACTCACCCATGAGTCCTGGAAATGATATCCTGGATAATAAAAGGTTCAAGGGTTCGCTGTCTACACTTAAAGAACTGGATGATTCGAAATTGGTGCTCATGAGCCACCAGAGCAGGCCCGGTAAAAGCGATTTTACTACGATGGAGCCCCATGCCCGGTGCCTGTCAGATCTGCTTGACAAGGATATTACCTATGTGGATGATATTTTCGGTTCCAATGCTGCAACCAGGATAAGGAAACTTAAGAGCGGTGATATCCTGATGCTGGAGAATGTAAGGTTCTTTTCAGAGGAAAGCCTGAAACGTACTACAGAGGAACATGCCCGATCCCATATGGTGCAGCGCCTGTATCCTTTTGCAGATTTTTACTTAAACGATGCTTTTGCAGTCTCTCATCGCTCACACCTGTCCATAATGGGATTTACTAATGTGCTTCCCGGTATAGCTGGCAGGTTGATGGAAAAGGAAATCACGTCGTTAAGCCGGAGTTGTGATGTCGGCAGTGGCAAATGTATTTATGTGCTGGGTGGAGCGAAGGTGGACGATTCATTGAAGGTCACTGAATATGTGCTGTCAAATGGAAAGGCTGACAGGGTACTGCTTACTGGTGTTGTGGCAAATATACTCCTGGCAGCCAAGGGTGTTGATATTGGCAAACCCAATATGGAATTCATTCAGTCACAGGGATATGGCGACCAGATAGAGCTTGGTAAAAAGCTGCTTGAAAAGTACAATGATAAGATCGGTCTTCCTGTTGATGTTGCACTGGATAAGAAAGGGGAGAGGGTGGAAGAGTCGATCGATGTGCTGAATAAGAACCGTCATTCTGATCTGCCTATCCTGGATATCGGACTGGAGACTATTGTGAAATTCTCCAGGGAGATTAGGAATGCTGGGACAGTTATTATGAACGGCCCGGCAGGTGTGTTCGAACGGGAGGCTTTCACTCTTGGGACTGTGGAACTTATCGAGGCTGCTGCCAAATCCGGGTTCAGTGTTGTTGGCGGCGGGCATAGTGCAGCCGCAGTGGAACAACTTGGTGTGGAATCCAGGATAGATCATATTAGTACGGGTGGTGGTGCCTGTATTGACTTTTTGGCTGGCGAGAAACTGCCTGGTATCGAGGCGTTGAAGGAGTCGGCAGTGCGGTATAGGGTGAAATAGGATCGGATGTAGATATTTGGATTTGGA
>JAUWRA010000116.1 GCA_030610815.1 Methanosarcinales archaeon | reverse complement strand
TCCTGGAAATCAGGATGCTGAGGAGCAATATGAAGATAAAACCTTACACCTACAGTTTGAAATAAACGGAAAATGGCCGAATTTAGGTGGGTCGGCAGATAGTGGTTTTGATATGGTTTAGCTTTAGCTTTTTTAGGTTTTTGAGTGAAATCGGATGGGTGCGGATGTTTTTTGGTGTCTCGAAGTTGAGCTGCATCAAAACCCATCGGCCTGGCCAATTCAATAGAATATTCAACAGATTCAGTGGTCAGCCGTACCCTTATCGAGAACAAGGCAGGCACCATCACCCTGTTCGCCTTTGATGCGGGCCAGGGGCTTAGCGAGCATTCTGCCCCTTTTGATGCCGTGGTGCAGGTACTGGACGGAGAGGCCGAACTCACCATCGGCGGCGAGAAAGTGAACGCATCTTCCGGCCAGATGGTGGTAATGCCTGCTAATGTTCCGCATGCAGTACAGGCCAGGCAGAGGTTCAAGATGCTGCTGACCATGCTGCGGGCATGAGTCCGGGCACGCCCTGATCCATATCGATCAACTTTCCATCCTTACATCATATCTACCCCGACCGTACACCCAAGCCGTACACTCCGTCCGTACACCCCAACCTTGCGCCTATCAGATATCAAGCAGCCATTTCCAGAGCGGATAATATGTAATCTTCACCCCATCCCGTTCTACAGTCTCATCGGTATCCTCTGTCAGAATCATGGCATTGGCAACTCCTAACTCCTCACACGCCCGGCAAAGTGAACGCTCTTCCCGCTTGCGGGTCTTATCGTCTCGCACATCCCATGATACCTGCAATAATACCTGCACCTGTTGTCCTGTCTTTTGTACAAAATCAACTTCATAACCGCCCCTGCCTTTCCAGTAATATACCTCACCGCCACGCCTTTTTAGTTCAAGAAATACTGCATTCTCGGCAAGTTTACCTATATCCGGGGTGAACCTGAACGATACGGCATTCCTGAGTCCTGTATCCACTGCGTATGTCTTTTTATTCTGCTTGAACTGGCTCTTGAGCTTGTAGGAAAAAACAGGCAGGTCATTTATCAACAGCGATTCTGTGAGATATCCGATATATTTTTCAGCGGTCTCAACTGCTACATGCGCCGCCTTTGCCATACTATTGAACGAATATTCGCAGGTTGAGTTTGTTATCATCAACAGACATATTTTTTCAGCGATTTCATAGGATGCACCAAACCTTGCTGAGATGTCCCTGGCTATGATGTCGTTATACAGGGATGTTAATATCTTTTTTCGGTTGAACTCATCCATCCCGATAGTTTCAGGAAAACCACCATCTTCAAGGTATGCTTTCTGGTAATACAGTATCTTTTCCCTGTTGTAGATGAGATATCCTGGTTCAAGGTTTTCCCATCCTCTTTTTTCCAAATATTCAGCAAATGAGAACGGCGTTACTTCAAACGTGATGTGCCTGCCAGACAGCACACGGCCAATGTCCCGGGTCAGCAGACTTGCAGATGAGCCGGACAGGAATATCCGGCTGAAACGTTTTGTATCATAGAGTGTCCTTACCCAGCGTTCCCATCCCTCCTTTTGCTGGATCTCATCAAGGAAAATATGAGATATATCAGGACTTATCTTATAGATGCTGGCCAGGATCTCATCCAGCGGTGCGGCATTTATTGCGGGGTCATCAAAATTCAGGAACAGGATATGTTCAGGTGCCACACCTGTATCCATCAGGTATGCTGCCGCTTGGTAGAGTACTGTGGTCTTGCCTGAGCGCCTGACCCCGATAACATCTTTTATATGCGGGGTATCGAGAGATTTTATTATCGAATCAGTTATCGCACGCTTTATTCCAATAAGATCCTGGGGTACCATTTTTTCTGCCCACCAGGGGTTCCACATACGTATCGACTGCTCAAGCATGTATGTTATGTTATATTTAACAGTACTTATATTGTTCGACTATAGTAGAGTATAATTGATTATTATCATCGATATTAATCGAGGATTATTCAACAAAATCCTCTACTCTCATCTGTGCACTACCCGCTACCACGTCGTCCGGCATTTCCCTGTCGTATCCGAAGGGGCGCAGCAGGCTCTCTGCGGCCCGGAGTGTTATGTCATAGTACTTTTGCCTGTCATACACCGTACCAGGCTGCATAAATCTATATAAATTTATACTTGTATGAACGACCAGTTTATAGTTATTTTATCCTTGTAACTAAGACTGCTTATTCATTCCAACACCTGGAATATTTGATATATTTTGTATTCCAGCTGTAGGAATATATTAAAGCACTTTTATTCCAGTAACTGGAATACATAGAAACACATTTATTCCAGTAACTGGAATATATTATCTATGGAAAACCAGGACATACTGAAAGATATGGCTCTTTACAACCCATGGTGGTCAGAGCCTTCATCAGAACCAGAGAAAAGGCTAATTCAAAGGGAAGTATTCCATAAGCTACTGGATGCCCTGGATGATAACAGGGTTCTGGCATTGGTGGGTCCCAGACGGGTCGGTAAGACAACTGCAATGAAACAGGTGATCTGGCACTTGCTTGATACAGTAGAACCTGTTAGAATATTGTATTTTTCAATGGATGCAGTAAAAAGAGAAGACAGGATCATCAGGCGGATATTTGACCTGTATTTCAGGAATATCTTAAAACAATTACCTGGTGAAGGTGATAAGGTATATATTTTCCTTGATGAGGTGCAGAAGGTAAGGGACTGGGGCGAAGAGGTAAAATCCCTGCATGACAGGGATTATCCTGTGAAATTCATGGTATCGGGTTCGTCTGCCATGAATATCATGAAAGGTTCGGGTGAGAGCCTGGTGGGCAGGATAGATATACTCAGGGTCTTTCCATTCTCTTTCAGGGAATTTTTAAAATACGAAGGTATTAAAACCCACGGCTTATCAGCATTTAATTTAAGTTATCCGGCTGATGCAGAAAAGATCAAATTATCATTTGATACATATATGCTCACAGGCGGGTATCCTGAACTGTATCCACTGTCCGGTCCGGAAAATATCAGGGATTATATCAAGACCGTACTTGACCTCACTTTTTACAGGGATATGATCAATCTCTTTGAAGTTAAACGTGCAGATGTGCTGGAAGGCATGTTCTATTCCTTTGTGAAAGAGTCGGGCAATGTGATCAACTATCATACCCTGACCAACAACCTGAATACTAAATATGAGACTGTTAAGACCTATATCGAATACCTGGCCAGCTCGTTCTTTATTTCCAGGAGTTACCTGTATTCAAAGAGCACGTTGAAGAGTTTCAGGAAGAAACCTAAGATATATGCAGGTGACAATGCCTTCTTCTCCTTGATAGCTGCAAAGGAAGGACTGAAGATCGAGACTGCTGTCTATAATCATCTGAAACATCTGGGTTTTGAGATGTTCTACTGGCAGAATAAAGCCCGGCTTGAGGTGGATATACTGGCACAGGTCCCTTCCGGTCTGCTGCCAATCGAAGTAAAGTACGGCAAGAACGTATCAAAAGGCGATGTAAAGGGACTGCTTGCCTGTATGAATGAACTAAGTTCTGATATGGGGATACTTGTAACATCAGAAAGAATGGGACTGGAAGATATCGGCGGTAAACAGGTAAATTTTATTCCGGCATGGATGTTTTTGATGTGTGAAGAGTTCAGTGTGTAGTCCCGAAGAGTTTTGGCGATAGCAGTAAGCACATGTAAGTCCATCCGCAAATAGTGGGAGTTTAAGGAGTATGAGATCTGGGGGACCAAGCTACGATGTAAGCAAGCTGCGTAAGATGCTGGATATGTGAATATGCCGATTATTTTGATGTATTTTTAAGTAAATATACCTATTATAATTTATGGCACAGTATAGTATAATATTAGATATCTTATTCTATCTGCGCCTTCTGGAGCCTGCCACTGTAATCGAAATACACGGCCTTAACTTCAGTAAATTCCTTAACAGCATCGGTTCCTGCTTCCCTGAATCCGTTGCCTGTGCCCTTAACTCCACCAAACGGCAGGTGTACCTCTGCGCCGATGGTTGATGAATTTATATAAGTTATCCCTGCCTCGATCTTTTCGATGGCCTTGAATGCATTTGAAATATCCCTGGTATATATGGATGAAGACAGGCCGTACATAGTGTTATTTGTTACCTCAATGGCTTCATCAAATCCAGACACCGGTATCAAGGCCACGACCGGACCGAATATCTCTTCCTGTGCTATACGCATATCCTGGTCCACTTCCGTGAATATGGTAGGTTCAAAGAAATGTCCGGGAAGTCCCGGATCTGCCAGGTTGCCGCCTGTTAACAGGTTTGCCCCTTCGTTCTTCCCGATAGCAGTATATTTTTCTATCTTCTCCAATTGGGACCGGTTGATGACCGGACCTATATCGGTATCTGGTTTTAGCCCATCACCCAGTTTTAGGGACCGGGTCTTGTCCAGGAGTTTTTGTGTGAACTCGTCCTTCACATTTTCATGTACAATGACCCTGCTGGCAGCAGTGCAGCGCTGTCCTGTCGTACCAAAGGCACCCCAGACCACACCGTCCACGGCAAGGTCGATATCTGCATCATCCATGATGATGATAGGGTTTTTACCGCCCAGTTCCAGTGATACCCGTTTCATGTCCCTGGCACATTCGCCCATTATCCATTTTCCTGTTTCCAGGCTGCCTGTAAATGAGATGGCCCTGATATCGGGATGATGGACTATGGCCTGGCCCACCGTACCCCCAGGCCCGAACACCAGGTTTATCACACCTGGCGGCAGTCCGGCTTCTATAAGTATCTCCACCAGCTTGATGGTCAATAGCGGTGTATCGCTTGCGGGTTTCATTACAATAGTGTTCCCTGCCACCAGTGCAGGCATTATCTTCCAGGAGGGAATGGCCATTGGGAAGTTCCATGGAGTGATCATACCGATCACTCCGATCGGGCGCAGCACGGTCATGCAGAACTTGTCCTTCAACTCCGAGGTGGTGGTCTCGCCGAACATCCGCCGGCCTTCCCCGGCAGCGTACAGGGTGAGGTCGATAGCTTCCTGGACATCCCCGCGGGTCTCGGCCAGGACCTTGCCCATTTCCCTGGTCATCAGAGCAGCCAGGTCTTCCTTTCTCTCTTCCAGTATACGAGCGGCCTTGAACAGCACCATCGCCCGTTTGGGCGCCGGGGTCTCGCTCCATGTCCCAAATGCGTTCCATGCGGCCTCTACTGCCCGGTCCACGTCGTCTTCGGATGCTACCTGCAGCGTTGCCAGTTTCTCAAGGGTTGCAGGATTGATATCATCAAAAGTTTCGCTGGTTGATGAGTCAGTCCACTCTCCGTTGATGAATAATTTGTACTCTTGCATAATAATTCCCCTGAAGAACATTGTAAATTATGGGTATTAAGTGTTTGCTGTCCACTACATTGAATTTGATAAGATTTGGTGTAAGGGGCACTACACTGGCAATTTATGGTGAAACTTCCGTCGTATCAGCCGCTCATTATTGGAATAATCCTCATTTTGCTCAGAAACCTATCTTTCCCACAATTAGTCGCTAATTTCTGAAAGTTTAGATGGTCAATGTCTAACAATCAACTTTGTCCCAGGGCCGTACTGTCATCATGTATACAGGTTCCGGCAGAAATTGTAAAATAGTGAAAAGGTATAATCAGTCCATCAGAACCCACTTTATGGGGCCGTAGGGTAGCTTGGACCATCCTGCAAGACTAGGGGTCTTGTGACCGAAGTTCGAATCTTTGCGCTCCCATTCTATTTTTCTTCCATCATGAGTTCCTTCGATATCTCATAGAAAGATAAATCAGGACTAATGCAATTAGGATTAATACAATGATCACAGGATTAGTGTAGAATGAAGTTGTTGCTTTTTCAAGATTTATGTTTACTGGTATTTTTACACCGCTGCCCAGTTTAAGGTTACTATTTGGATTAAGAGCAACCGCATATATTGTTGTGTTAAATGTCCCTACTTTTTCTGTCAATGGTGTAAAATGGATGTATACATCCTTTTCCTGATATGGTCCCAGTGAGAAATTTGGATCAGCTATTGTTATCCAGTCATTAAATTCATCGTCTGTGTATACATGAAATACAAGGTCGATATTATCTGGATTCGAGATGGTAATGTTCTTCTGAATACTTTCACCGTTTTTAATTTCCAGTTCAAGTTTTGCAGGATTTACACCGATACCTATGGCAGATACACATAAAGTAAAGATAAATATGTAACATAATATTGATAAAATTCCAATTTCAGCAATTTTAAATTTCATATTATTACTATTATCAAATGCTTTATTTAAAAGCCTTATTGAAAAAAATCATTTTACATCTAAAAAAAATAAATAGTCAGAATCTAATTAATAGCTTCTGACCATATGATTATTGTTCCCATCATTTCACCAGAACCGACAAAGTCTCCAGGAACATGCAATTGTAGATCTAATGAAGTGAAATTGTCCTTCGGGATTTCTGTTTCGTACTCACTCCACAAAGTATCATCTATCTGAAGTCCTGCTGTGTATAATCCACTCGTATCTTCTACACTCACACTTATCGCCAGGTCTTTTGAACCTAGATTCTGGATTACAGCAGTTTCAACATCACTCAGATCACCAGGGTCAAGTTCACCAAAGTCAAAGTATGACGGATTCATATTGAACTGAATCTGAGGCCTTATTTTCGCACGCATGGTAGCTGTATTGCTCTCACGAATTTCTAGTAACGTTAAAGCTGTAGAATAAGTATTTCCTACAAAAGTTGTGGCTCCACCAGTATAGTTATCCCCATGTGGAAAATCACCATCATATGCTCCGTCCCAGTAATCGCCTGCTGCACCCGCAGATATCAACCAGTCACCGTCAGCATTTATTGGCAGTACTGCCCTGCCATTTTCATCACATATTGCACTTACTTTAGTGTCCCTATCCTTTGTACCTGTTAGCTTTACGGTACCATTTGGCAGCGGTCTCCCGTCAAATAACACTTTGAATTCAAAATCACCAGTCCCTAATGTTGATACATCATCAACGGGAATGATTTCAAATTTCTGTTCAAAAGCATTGTCGGTTCCGTAGAAGTTACAATTCGTGCTTACAAAGGTTTTCAGGTATTTGTATGGCTTGGCGTATCGCACTACATGCCAGTCATCTGCCCACCTTGATTTGTCAATCTCATCCCAGTTAACTTCACCTTCAAAATAGCTGTAATGAGAATTGGAATTGACTCTCGACCCAGGGCCTGTATAGACCTTACAAGAATATGCATCTACATGTTCCCCGAGAATGGTATATAGTCCGACTTGATCTGCTTCGAAATTGGAATACCAGTACATTTCATCTTCAGCTGTTTTATCAAGAGTAATTATTGAACCATCAGGTTCGACCAGTTCTGCTGACAAATCATATGGTGGTATACCTTCGCTAACAAGGTTGTGTCCTTCAGTAATTCTAACCTCGACGTTCGCATCAAGATCAACGCACATAGCATCAATCTCCATCCAGGTTTGATGGGCACTTGCCATTCCGATTGTCCCTAACACTGCACAAATCATAGCAAATACTATGAATATTTTATGTTCCATAATCTATCATCTCTTTATCATCTCTTATTTTTTTTTCACATAAATCCTATTCGTATGTACTTTAAAAACTTACAAGCGTTAACAAGTAGTTTTGTATATCATTTTAATACTAAATATTATATTAGTATTAAAATGTAATACTAATATGCAACTTTATCATATTTAAGCATATCTTTCACACCATTCGTCGCTGATTTTTAATAGTACGCAATATAATCGAAAAAGTAACACAATGGGAAATCGTGCCCTATTTTTATCGTAATAAATCACAAGACTTTTTATTATTTTCTGGACGATCCGGAAAACCGCTGTGTACGCAGAGGGACGCAGAAAAAAAGAACAACCCTCTGCAATCCTCCACGTCCTCTGCGGTCAATCTTTTTTACCATAACCCATGATCCAGAATAAATTAAAAAGTCTCCTATACTGATGTTGTCAAAGCACAAATGGAAAAATCTATCCGGAATGCACATATTTAAAAGTATTATGAATGACATCAACAAAAAATCACGAACAATACACCACTTGTGAAGGAAATCATAATGACAACAGAAAAAAATACCCAACCTTCGATTTCCCGTTAGATGAAAGACTACGGTCTCTTGATAACACCAATCTATGCGACCTGGTAGACAACCTGCTGGATAAAAAACCTGAATTACACCAGTTGATCCTGGAATGGTTCAAAGAAAAACAAAAAACTGCACCCGAAACAGATGCAAATGACGATCTGGCCTCTTTAGATGATAACCTCTTGTTCGAATACTGGGAAGATGCCAGACGTATAATCTCAGAGTTCAATGAGTATGGCGGCGGACCGGAAGATGCTGAATACGAAGCATAC
>JAUWRA010000060.1 GCA_030610815.1 Methanosarcinales archaeon | reverse complement strand
TACTTTCAATCATATAACCTATTAATGCCGGATATTTGAATATACTATTTGACATTGTTCAACACTTCCTCTGCTTTCGTTCTATCATCGGGTTTAACATAAATTCTTATTTGTTTTACACTTTCCATATTAGATACAATTTCCATTTTCATCTAATTTTTTCTTTACATTCTCTTTTTTCTTCTCATCTGAGCTAATGGCATTCTGGCGAAAATGCCTCCTTTTTTAATTACCTGAAAAGGCTCAATGTATCAAGATGCTCGGGGTAGCGCAGTGCATACAACAGTGCCACAAAACCTCCCATGGAATGACCCAGTATCTAAATAGTCCTGTGTCCAAGAGCTTCACGCAGGGCATTTATATCATCTGTAAAAGTATCGAGGGTATAGGTTTTTTTATCGGCTTTTGAGGACTTGCCGTGCCCCCTGAAATCTATGTAATATAATTCACGGTAACTTTCGAGTCCGGTGAGTAAGCGGCCAAAGTACCTGTGGTCAAGTCCCGGACCCCCGTGCAGTACATACATGGGATTTCCTTTTCCTCTTTTTTTATAATAGAGTTTTGTCCCGTTGACTTTTATTTCTGGTATGTTTCTCATCTGGACAGGTATTCTTTATGGAAGTGGTTTAATACAAATCAGTAGGGATTGGCAAGAGTTACCACACCCATAGGGTCCCAGAATTTCTGCATAACCTCGGAGGCTTTTTGCTTGAACCCCCCTGGACAAAGCGGGTCACCCGGATCAGGCCACAGGGCCGCGCATAATACTGCTCTGCATGCTGCCAACGGACAGCGTGCCCATCAGATATGTAGTGTGAAAATGTGGCCCTGGCGGATGCTCTTCTCACGGCGGGCATGTTCGCTGATCTTCTTGATAGGGGGGGGTCAACTTCGATGAGGCGTCTGGGGTAGTCGGTCATGTTAATTTGACTTTAAGGGACTCTTCAATGATTCTATCAACAGCCTTCACAGCATCCCGGGCTTCATCTATCTTCACATGAGGCTTGAGTCTGGTGATACACTGCGCACGGGACTCAGGGCTGCCGTCCGGTTCAATCTCCCTGGTTACCAAAAGCGCAGTAGCCAGACGTTCAAGCTCTGATACTTTTTTATCTCCGAACTGGACGGCCACAAATTCTACCTGTGAATCATACTTTTTAAGAGTTACAGGAAAATGCCTCTTTATTAGTTCACTACTTTCACCAGGAATTAAACTGGGACCGTATGGGCGGGGTTGAAGCTGTACTCTAAGAAGCATATCTGCCTGCATGGCCGTAAGTTCATCACTCAGATCAAATGAGAACGGGCCATGTTTATACAGGATAAATTCAAATCCAAGAGGAACCCCGAATAATTCCTGGATAAAATAGGTTGCCTTCTGGATATGGGTCTCACCACACCAGCTCCCATTTGCTTTTAAGTTTTCGATCAAAGATAATATAACTGCATCACGCTGTAATCTTTTCATGATTTCTTCTCCTCCTTTAATGTAATGATAGATTCAAGATTTTGTTTTTTCCATATTTTTGCATCGTCATACAATTCAGGACTGATAAAGACATAGTCCACTGCAACAATGGGGACGTGCTTTAATGTTTCCGATAATTCAAGTGACGATACTATCCGTTCATCATCAGTAAGAACTGGAAATTCATGCCCTTTACTGCTTTGTTTATAACGATCAATCCGCATATTTTCTTCTCCAAACTTTTCACCTGCTGCCTCAAATATGGCTTTTGCAGCATCCGGATTTTTCTCTATATCTTTTGGGTTACGCTGATACAGCAGTTTAAAATGCTCTCTATCAACGATTCTTCTTGCCGAATTGTGTCCTTTAAGGTTTTTATCTCTTGCTGCCCTGAATAATTCAGTTAATATTTCATTATCAGTTAATTCAAGGTGATCCTTGAGAGCGGTGTGAAAGTATTCAGATGAAAGCCATTCTTTTAGAAAGTCTTTGAGATGAATATCATAAATACGCCGAACTGAATGAAAATAAAGCTGGGTAAACATAAAATACCTAGCCAGCAGCAACGCTTCAGCAGAATGGAGCCCACCTTCTTCAATACCCAACACCGGTTCCATAGAACCATCTTCTTCCTTTGGTAATATCCGTATGGTATCAATAAGCCGATAATGATCAAAATTTCCATAGGCTACACCGGCATGGTGAGAATCGCGCAGTAAATAGTCCATGCGATCCACTCCAAAAGAATTGCCTGTGATTATTTCAGAAAGAATAGCTTCCCAATCATTAAAAATGGCATCCCGATAATTATTCTGACCAATAGCAAGTTTGGCCACATCTTCAGATTTTACCCCTATATCATCCCATATAGATTTCATTTCATCACTGCGGATAATCTCTAATGTGAGACGTTCATGATTCCAGCCTTTAGGAAGTAGTTCTTTTTCTGCTGCATGAGAAAAAGGCAAATGTCCGAGATCATGACACAGAGCGGCCATGCGAAGAACCAGTCGCCAGTACTGAAGTTCATATGGATTCCGTATAGGGACCACATCTTTAACACTGTCATGAATGATATTGGCAGGGTTAGTAATAATATCATAGATTCTTCCTGCAAGCTCCATAACGCCAAGGGAATGCTCAAATCTTCGGTGTGTAGCTCCAGGATAAACAAGATATGTGAGACCCAACTGATGGATGTATCGAAGCCGCTGAAAAGGACGTGAGTCAAGTACCTTCCGTTCACTAGAGTCGAGACGGATAAAATTGTGAATGGGATCACGGATTTCATGCATGAACTTTGCCATTATTGTTCCGCCTCCAGAATCTCATTGACTCCTATATGGTAATGCTCCACTTTCACCAATGGCTTCCATTCCAGCCGTGCAGGATCTTGAATAATATACAACTCAGGAGTTGATGAGCAGTTGAACACCACATAGAGCCAGTAATCCTTCTTTAATCTGTTGGCTGTTTTATATTCATTAATCAGGAAAAGTGCGCCCAGGATGTGGTAGCACCCAGGCCCGACCATTCTGGTTTTTCCCGCCCCTGGGTCGTCAGCAAGGAGGAAACGTATGCGCGGGATAGCTAAGAAATAATCGTAAACAGCCTCCACCACGACTGTTAATGGTGTTAAATCCTATGCCAATCCCCATTTCTATTATACCTCACTGTAATTTTTATGACACCATATCCATCCCCTCCATAGACCTATACCAATCGCAAATCATGCCATCTCAGTGGCACCATACCTCCTCCTATCCTTCAGCTCCTGCTTCTTACCATTGTTCCACCCATCCACAGCCTGTATATACCCCGTAACCCTGGACAGGTGCTCCACATTCTCAGAGCCACAGTTCGGACACTCATCCAGCATCCCGCCTGCCACATGAAAATCATTCATGCACACCGTCATATCCTTGGTAAAAGCAAAATACCCGACCTGGGTATTCTTTGCCAGGTTCATAGCAAACTCCTTAAGACCCCTGGCGTCCGGATGTCCCTCCCCCATAAAGATATGCAGGATATTCCCGCCATCCACAATAGGGAAGAAAACATGTTCCAGACCAATTCTTTCAGCCAGGGATATATTAGCGCCGGGTGGCACATGGGTGCCGTTCGTATAGTATACAGGCAGGTCACGCGTTTCACTAAGATTGGAAATAGCAGCCTCCACATCGCCTTTGATCACTTTTTTAGCATAGTCCCTGTACTCAGTATGCAGCAGATCAGACACAGCAAAACGCTGGCACGTAGTCTCGGCCGGTGTCCTTGCAAGTGCGATCTCGATTCCGTGGAGTTCAGACAGTTCCTTGGCATAGATATCCATCTCGAACATAGCCCTGATAGCAAGCTGCTTGGCAACATCGCTCTCATGCATCTGGTATCCGGTATGATGCTGTACCATCTCGTTAATACCTGCCACGCCCATAGTATACACCAGGCTTCCAAGGTCCACAGCAATCGCACCTTTCTTTCCAGTCACCGGGTCCTTGGGCTGCTGGGTAGCAAAAGGCATCCTTCCGCTGGCAACAATATGGTCCATCCAGAACCGCTTGACCCTGAACAGTTCAATGGCCTTGTCCATCATCTTCTTCAGATTGCTGAATAGGAGGTGGTCGTCCCCCCCTGCCTCATACGCAGCTCTGGGGCAGTTAAAAGAGACGACCTGCCACGCGCCCATTGAGAAGTGCTGACCATTCTTGAAGACCATTTTGTCATCAAAGGAGGAATCCTTCTCTGCCGTGGTTGAGAAATTGTAAGCACAACACTGGTAACATGAAATACCTTCACCTGCACCCCTGTACTGGGGCAACTGGTTATCGAAATACGGCACACCGAACTTAGCAGCCAGTTCGAACGACATGGTGTATAGTTCATCATAGGTCAGCAGTTCAGGATGCTTCCTGTTGAACTCCTCATCCTCTTCCATAAAATCAGGTTCAATACTGATCTCAGGCTTAGGGAAATTGAAAGGCTTGCCCCAGTAATCACCTTTTAGCATCACATTCATCAATGCCTCATAGGATAGCCTGACCTCGCGCTCGAATTCGCCATAAGTCCTCCGGGGTGCCATATCACCATCCCATACACGCCCCTTATAGACCACTGGCTTATCCCTCCAGAGCTTTGGAACCCCTGGCGAGAGCTGTACGGATGAGAACACCAGCTGGCCACCTCTGGCCACCATCATCTGGGTCATCTCGTAGACGAACATCTGCATCAGCTGTTCGACCTCATCGTAAATCATCCCTTCAAAATAAGGTGCAATGAATGTAAGGAAATTATAGAATCCCTGCCCGCCTGCAAAATTGGTCTGGGCACTGCCCAGTGCTTTCACAGCATGCAGGATGGCCACCTCAGCTTTCATGGCCGGACCTGCCACACTGGCTTTGGTACCGGATCCGTCAGGCATCAAACCATAGTAAAAGAAATACCTCAGGTCCCAATCCTGGCAGAAGGCCCTGGTACCCAGGTATTCCAGATCGTGAATGTGGATATCACCGTTCAGGTGGCTATCGGCAAGGTCAGGCGGCAGCAGTAGCAGGTACTGCTCCTTGGAGATCTTGTCTGCTTTCTTCTTGTGTGAGGTCTCGGCATTCTCCTGCAGATTAGCATTATCCTTGGCCTCGAACCCTGTGCCGATATCTATCTCATAAGCGTCATATACCGGGGTACCTACCCTGGTGGAGATGTTACGCCATTCAGGATGCCCGTTTTCCAGTAATACAATATTGACCAGTTCCCTTACCAGCGGACCAGACAGGAAACTTACACCCATCTTGCGTATCCTGACCTCTGTCTCCCTTGCAATTTCCTTTGCTGTTTCTTCAGTAATGGCTGGCTTGTTGTAGAATTTTTTACTGAGTACGGTCTCTTTCATCAGTTGCGCTACAATGGTGTTCCTGTCCCACGCCATAAGGTGACCGTCTGTGGTCCTGACCTTTGGCAGCGTGGAGATCTCTTCACCTGTAAGGGTCTGCTGTACCTGTTCCATCTCATGTTCGTTTTGTTTTATCATCATCTCGCCTACAGGCATTGTTGAAGATATTTTTTGACCCGCATATGTTTCTTGCATTTTAATCTTGCCCCCATGAATAAATTATAAATTTATAAGACTCTCCACTTTCTGTCGGTCTACGGAATCTCCATCCATTATCTCGTCAACAGTGTAGAAATTGTCCTGTACCTTGAGTACCGGCGCAGACATAGTAAATACATTATTCATAGCCAGTTCCGTCAATGCTGCCGGAGTGGTCATGTCGGTTTCAGCATATACGATACCTGATTCTTTTAATATTTGTTTGAGTGTTTTGCAATTTGGACATATTTTAGTTGTGTATACAATAATTTCAGACATATCAATACCCCATCGATAGAAAACCAATTTCAATCCTGAGCATATAATGATTTTTTGAACTAGGTTTGAATATCATGATTGAGCATTTGTTATCAATATTGATAACAAATGCTCAACTATAATCAATCAGTATATTTTTTCGCATACAACTGCCCTATTTATTTATTACCATTTCTGATAACAAACATCAATTTATGGCACAATCGGTACATTTCCGTGGAACTTTAGTTAATTATAAGTTGATAACCGATTATCAAATGGTATCGAATTCAATAGCTGGTAGGATTATGGAACTGGATGAAATAACAATAACTCGAGCCATTATAGAAGAATTTACATCTGATTTTCTGGATTGCACTGACACTGATGTAGCGCTGGTTGGAGGAGGGCCGGCCAACCTGGTGGCTGCAAAGGTACTGGCCGAAGCAGGTGTAAGGACCGTGCTCTTTGAGCGAAAACTTGCCATAGGCGGCGGTATGTGGGGTGGAGGTATGATGATGCCCAGGATAGTTGTGCAGGAAGAGGCTAGGCGCATACTGGACGATTTTGGGGTCAATTATACTGAATACAGGCCCGGATATTATGTGGCAGACTCTATTGAATGCGTGTGCAGGCTGGGCGCTGAGGCCGTGGCCGCAGGGGCTAAGATATTCAATCTTATAAGCGTGGACGATGTAATGATCAGGGAGGGAGATGCAGTGACCGGGCTGGTCATAAACTGGACCGCAGTGGGCCTGCAAAAACTGCATGTGGACCCAATGACCATAAGGGCAAAGGTGGTTATAGACGGTACAGGGCACGACGCCGATGTATGCAGTACGGTAGCCAGGAAAATTCCTGGGGCACTGAGAGTGATCGGCGAGAAGCCCATGTGGGCGGATGTGGGTGAGCGCATCATCATGGACAATACCAAAGAGGTCTACCCAGGGCTAATAGCCACTGGAATGGCTGCCAATGCCGTGGCCGGTTCACCGCGTATGGGACCTGTATTTGGCGGTATGCTGCTTTCAGGTGAGAAGGCTGCCCTGCTGGCAATGGAAAAACTTGGCATCAATTGAAATCGCAAAAACGATAATACATCATTCCAATCTCTGTCATATGCCTGTTATCAACGCCGATCTTCACATCCATTCAAAATACAGCATGGCCACTTCGGGCCGAATGGACATTCCCACGCTTGCAGTGGAATCTGTCAGGAAGGGTATCCATCTTGTGGGTACAGGGGACTGCCTGCACCGAAAATGGCTGGATGAGATCAAGACCATGCCCGAGGTTGCGGACGGCATTTACGGCATGGACGGTGCAAGGTTCGTGCTTACTGTGGAACTGGAAGATACCAACAGGGTGCACCACCTGCTCATCCTGCCTGATGTGTCCAAGGCCGAAGAACTGCGTGAGGCTGTTGAGCCCACGTCTGTCAATATCGACACCGATGGCCGGCCCAACGTGAACTTAAGCGGCATGGAGATCGCTGAACTTGCCAGGGATGTGGGGGCCATGATAGGCCCGGCCCATGCGTTCACACCCTGGACTGCCATGTATGCCTACCACGACAGCCTGGAAAGCTGCTATGGGGATATGGCACAGTATATCAGTTTCGTGGAACTGGGCCTGAGCGCTGATACCGATCTGGCAGACCGCATCAGCGAGCTGCACAGACTTACATTCTTGACCAACAGTGATGCCCACAGTCCATGGCCCAACAAGCTTGCCAGGGAGTTCAACAGGTTCCGGATGGAAGATATCACGTTCGGTGAATTGGAAAAGGCTATATTGAGACAGGATGGACGGGGGGCGGTCATGAATGTGGGACTGTTCCCCCAGGAAGGAAAGTACCACGAATCGGCATGCATCCGCTGCTTCAAGCATTTCACACTAAGGGAATGCGTGATGAAACAGTGGCGCTGCACATGCGGGGGCCGCATAAAGCGGGGAGTGGTGGACAGGATAGAGGAACTTGCGGACAGCAGCGGGCATCCTGACCACAGACCGCCCTACCTGCACCTGGTTCCGCTGTCCGAGATAATCATGATGGCACTGGGTACTAAAAGCACCACTACCAAAAAGGTCAAGGCTGAATGGGAGCGGCTGGTGGATGAGTTCGGCAGCGAAGTGACAGTGCTGCTGGATGCACAACTGGATGGCATTGAAGGAGTAGACCCGGCAGTGATACATGCTGTAAGGATGTTCCGCGAAGGCAGGGTTCGGGTAATTCCGGGCGGTGGCGGACAGTACGGCAGTGTGGAAGTGGAAGACGGACCTGCCCCCTCTTCTGAGGCAGCGGACCGGGGCCAGGGTCAAGGCCAGGGCAAGGGTCAGGACCAGCCCCAGCGTTCGCTGACCGATTTTTGAATCGAAATAGTGATAACATCAATAATACCGATTAATCCATCAAGAAAATGGAAATTTCAGACAGGATTTACAAGATTGACAGGATACGATCCAATCCTGTATATCCTGTAAATCCTGTCAAAAGATTTGATTGAATTTAAGAAAATTACCTATATCGATATCGAAATGCGTTTATAATTTCCTATACGTAAATAATAAAAGGATTTCTTATGAGTATTGACCTCACGTACTGGTATCTCTTCCCGGTAGGGTTGGTCATTGCCACCCTTGCAATGTCTGCCGGCATTTCAGGTGCCAATTTCTGGATCCCGGTGTACCTGATCTGTGTTAAACTGGATCCGCTTGTCACTTTCTGGCTGGCACTTATTACTATGATATTCGGGTTCGGTAGCGGAGTGGTGAGGAACATCCACCAGGGGACTGTGAACTGGTACCTGGTCAGGCAATACCTCATCCCCACTATACCGGGCGCTGTTATTGGCTCCCTGCTGACCTTTTATGTCAATGGCGAAGTCCTGGTATTTATTTTTGGTTCCTTCATTTTTATATACGGGAGCTTCCTGCTAAAATCCAGCATCTCTTCCCCGAAAGCTCCGGTCAAACATAATAAGATCTTCTGGGGCCTGGGTTTTGCAGCCGGGTTCTTGAAGGGGTTAATTGCCACGGGCCTGGGTAAGTTGATAGTGCCAGGTATGTGGAATCATGAAAAAGTCAGCCATTCATCTGAAGTGATAGGTTCGGCTGTTGTTATCATTTTTATCGTGAACGTTGTGGCCGCCCTGACCAGGATGAACCATGATTTTGTGAGTGTACTGGTGGATTACAGCGATACATTGTCAAGTGTTTTGGTATTCGTAATTCCGTCAGTGGTTATTGGGGGGCAGATAGGACCCAGGGTCATAAAGGATGTAAATGCTGATCACCTGAAGGTCTATATTTCATTAATATTGATATTTGTTAGCCTGCTCATATTTTCCAGGTTGTGGATCTGAATTTGCAGCAGGCCGCATTTGTCGCAGCAATATGATCAATTACCATTTAATTTATACACATGCTTTTAGTTTTGGAACGGCCGGGGGGTGTAACAATTACTATATCGTGTGTCGAAAAATGTTTTAATCTTTGGTTTTTAACCTACTTCCCAACCACAGTCCTCCCTCTCCCCTCCAGTCCCTCAACCACACCCTCGGGCCTGCACACAACCGCCCGCTTCCCACCCTGCTCCACGAACTCCACAGCCGCCTGTATTTTGGAGAAAACACCATGTAATCTGTAAGTAAAGAAACTATGTGCCTGGCATGTCCCAATTCTTTTGACACACCGAATTGTTGATGAGGATGTAAAATAAGTAGTAGTCCTCTTCTCTTTCAAGCACTACGAGAAATCTTTTGGGTGATATACTTCTATTCCAACCCGTCCTTTTATTCTTTGTAAAAAATCTTTATCGTCCAGTGTTACAAAGACTGCATGATGCTTTAGTGCGGTTTCAAGGTAAATAGAGTCCAATGAATAAGTGCCGTACAGCGCCCCCGTATAACCTGCACTAGTGCAGAAATGGTCGTCGCATAATTCCCATATGGATACCATGTGCCAGAGGTTATTCTCCAGAGTCTTTCCTGCTTCCATCCCCAAATACCTTGAAATGTTTCGGATGACCTCTGTCAGGCAGATCGTAGGCTCAATGAGATAGAATTTACCATCAGCTACTGCCTGTATTACTCGCCTGCATTCAGAAGAATATGTCTCATCCCCTTTTGTTGAGGCAATAAAAACATTTGCATCAATGCAGATCGGTTTCATTCATTAATGTCTCCGATCCCTTTTGATCATCTCCAGGACAGACGGGGCTGTCTTTGGCCATTTTTGCTCGAACTTTTTTGCTTCAGTGAGCCATGCTCTTGCTGCCAATTTCACCTCATCTTCCTTTACGTCACTGCCGCTTTCGAGAACCATCTTTCTCAGGTCATGTATCTGTTCGTCTATGAACGATATTTTCTCGATAATTTCGCCATTTGCCATGAGTCTTATTTTTATTTCGAGTGTTTAAATAGTTGTTTGAGATGAATGATGGTATGGCGAGTAGGATTATGGGATGGGGAATTCTTACAATCACCTGACAACAACAGTCCCCCCTCTCCCCTCCAGCGCCTCAACCACACCCTCGGGCCTGCACACAACCGCCCGCTCCCCGCCCTGCTCTACAAACTCCACAGCCGCCTGTATCTTAGGCCCCATACTCCCGGGCGGGAACTGCCCTTCAGCCAGATAGCGCCGTGCCTCCCCCACAGTCAACCTGTCCAGTTCCACCTGGGCGGGCGTATTATAATTCAGCGAAACCTTATCCACAGTGGTCAGGAACATCACCACATCCGCCCCTATCTCTGCAGCAAGCAAACTGGAAGCCAGGTCCTTATCGATCACAGCATCCACACCCTTCAGGTCACCATCCTCCTCAACCACAGGTATGCCCCCGCCCCCGCAGGCAACCACAATAACGCCGTCCTGCACCAGTTCCCTGATCACTCCCACCTCAACAATATCCACAGGCACAGGCGAGGGCACCACACGCCGCCAACCCCGCCCGCTGTCCTCAACCACAATGTGGCCGCACCGCTCGAACTCATCAGCCTCCTCCCTGCTGTAAAAAGGTCCGACAGGCTTGGTGGGATGTCCGAACGCAGGGTCATCCGGGTCCACCAGCACCTGCGTTACAACCGGAGCCACCCTGATATCAAGATGATGGTCCTTCAACTGGTTGACCAGGCTCTGGGCTATCATATATCCCATGCTCCCCTGGGACTGGGCCACATCCACATTCAGCGGCATATACGGCGCCTTGCCCCTGGCTGCCTCCACCTGTATCATGATAAAACCCACCTGGGGCCCGTTCCCGTGGGTCAACACCACCCTGTGGCCCGCACGCACCAGGTGGGCTATGTGTCCCATGGATTCAAAAGTATTATCGAACTGCTCCTTTATGGTCCCCTTCTGCCCGGGCCTGATAATGGCATTACCGCCAAGGGCAGCCACAATAAGGCTCAAGCACCCACCCTGAGGAATTCATCTATTACGGTTTCCAGGGTCATCTCCCCGATCTCCTTGATCTCGTAACGCACCCTGGTGGCCGGTTTATTGATACTGATCTGCCGTGTCAGGTCAATGGGAGTGCCTATGACCACAGCATCGCAGTCCACCCGGTTGATAGTTTCCTCCAGGTCCCTGACCTGATTAGGGCTGTAACCCATGGCAGGCAATAGCGCCCCTGTATCAGGATATTTCAGGAATGTCTCGGTAATGGAACCCACAGTATAGGGGCGGGGGTCAATGATCTCCCTTGCCCCTGCCTTGTTGGCCCCGATGGTGCCTGCACCGTATTTCATGCCGCCATGGGTCAGGGTGGGGCCGTCCTCCACCACCAGCACCCGTTTTCCTCTTATCATCTCAGGGTGCTCCACTGTAACAGGTGAAGCCGAGTCAATTATCCTGGCGCCGGGGTTGACCTCCAAAATATTGCGTCGCACCTGCTCGATCTTTTCCAGTTCCGCAGTATCCTGCTTATTGATCACCACAACATCTGCCATTCGCAGGTTGATCTCTCCAGGGTAATATGTGAGCCCGTCCCCGGCCCGGTGCGGGTCTGCCACCACAATGCTCAGGTCAGGTTTGAAGAAAGAAAAATCATTATTACCCCCGTCCCATACCACTATATCTGCCTCTGCTTCGGCTCTGCGCAGTATCTTTTCATAATCCACACCTGCAAACACAGTACAGCCCGCATCTATATGGGTCTCATATTCCTCCCTCTCTTCTATGGTAGTACCCATGGCATCCAGGTCCTCGTAACATGAGAACCGCTGCACTGCCTGTTTTGCCAGGTCCCCGTATGGCATCGGGTGTCTTACTACAGCCGAGGTCTTGCCCAGCTTTCGCAGTATCTGGCAGACTTTTTTACTTACAGAGGTCTTACCGCTGCCGGTACGTACTGCACATACCGATATAACAGGTTTGCTGCTTCTAAGCTGGGTGGAATCCGGTCCCTGCATAATAAAGTCCGCACCTGCGGCATTGACCATTGCGCCTCTGGACATGACATAATGATACGGCACATCACTGTAAGCGAACACTACCTGGTCAATGGAGTGCGAATGTATCAGGTCGATAAGTTCAGCTTCCGGGAATATGGGAATGCCGTCAGGATACAGGTCGCCTGCAAGTACTACCGGATATGTCCTGCCCTCTATATCAGGTATCTGGGTGGCAGTGAACGCTACCACCTGGTAGACAGGATTATCTTTGAAATATACATTGAAATTGTGGAAATCCCTGCCTGCTGCTCCCATTATTATGATTTTAGTTAGATTGTCGCTCATATAGCTCCCCTCATCCTGTTCGTTCCTCGTGCTGTTCGTTAGTTCGTTATATTATGGTCAAGAACCGAATATTTGATAGATAATTTCGACAGAAGTTATCGATAGATGACTTCAATAAAAATCATCGATACTAATGTCTTAACACTTTAATTTTCAGACAATAATAATTTAACCACAGAGAACACAGGCGTGCCGAGATAAATTCATACTCGCCAGTTGGTGCAAATCCAACCTGAGGAAAGGCTAGCCACCACCTCTGAACTGAACCCCGCACCCAGTCTGGTAACAGACTGTTGTGAAGCTGGGGGATGGGATAATAG
>JAUWRA010000196.1 GCA_030610815.1 Methanosarcinales archaeon | reverse complement strand
GGATAACGACAGAATTAGATTTAAGGGCATAAATGTCACTGATCAAAGGATTCTTCCGATGTACGGTAGTGTTTATTCTCCCAAAGCTGAAATCGTGTTTGCTACCGAAAGATCTCCGGAAGAATCAGGATTTCTTGCTCTGAGCATTTCCACAGATGAAGATGAATACTTGATTAATGAGCAGGTAATCGCCACTGTGCTGATCAGAAACATTGGAGAGGTAAAGGTAGATGATATTCATCTAAACATTGATCCGGATGGCCTTATGATTCAAGGAGACTTGCCATCTGGCTTTAGTCTTAGTGAAGGTACATATAGGTCCGAGGAGATTAAGCTAAGGTTTCCGGCTACTTTGCATAAAGGGTACTACAATATATCAGTAAATATAAGCTGGACCAATGCTCACGGAAAACTGGATTTTCTGACAGAATCAAATATGGTCAGCATCACACAGCCTATTGAAGTATATAAAAGTACAACAAAAGAAGCAAGTCCGGGACAGACTGTGTATACTTCCATAAGTGTGGAAAATATTCAATCCCGACCTGTCAGTGTCAGATTGGATGATGCCTTGCCGATATTTTTTACTTTGATCGATGGAACGGTAACAGATAACAAAGCGGATTTGAATTGGAATTTTATCCTGGGACCCCATGAGAGAAAAGTGGTTTCATACCAGATGATCCCCGAACAGGTTGGAGCACACCGGGTGCCGAAACCACATGTAACCTGGAACCTCTGGGGAGAGAATACTACCAATAGTTCTGATTCGGATAATATAATCGCTGTTTATCAGGGTGTATCTTTTTTAGATAGAGATTTTCCAGAGCCATCCCCTACACCCGATGAAGTTATAGAAGTGTCATCAGGCGAGGACTTTTCAAATTTAGTAGATGAAAATGGGTGTGCACTGGAAGATATCAAAGTAACAAACGATATTTTGAATGTTTTTGTATTCATACCAAAAGGCACAAGTATACTTTATAGAGATAAGCCACTTACAAAAATTACAATAAAGCAGTCAGAGATTGAACCATACTATTCCAATCTAATACTGGCGGGCGAGATGCTTTATCAACTTGAACCGGATGGAGCGGTCTTTGATCCTCACATAATTATTTATTTACCATTTGATACTTCGAATACAGGTACGCCAATGATATGCCGTTATAATACTACCATCTGGGATTCTCTCGGCGGCACAGTGAGCAGGGCCAGGGCCAGGATATCTACAAATTTGACCCAATTCTCGGTTTATGGAGTATTTGTGAAAGTTAAAGACGCTTATCCGGAAATATCATTGAATGCAACCATACGACCGGCGATTTCCATCGAAGTGACCCCTGATAAGCTGGACTTTGGAAAATTGGCGCCTGGAGATACGAGCGAAATAAGTGATATCACAATCAATAATTACGGTTCGTGTATGATACTTGTTACAGCCAATGTAGCTGAGACAGGAGATCTGTATAAGCAGGGACTTGATATAGATGAGAATTCTTTGGAATCATTTAATGTGACGGTTGATAAAAAGATGTTTAAAACTCCATATGTAGCATTGCATGTTCTGGAAAACTACAAAGGAGTGGGAAACAAAACAGGAACACTAATGTTCTGGGCAGAAGGAGTGAATTAGTCAATGGAATTAAATATATTTAAAAGTAATATAATTTTATGCATAATATTGCTGAGCTTACTAACAGTTACGGCAGCAGCGCAGGAACCGGAAATAAATGGATATGCAGCCGATAAGCCGTTTTCAACTTTTGGCCATGACACTATAAAGGGCGGACTGACCTACACGGTAGGAGACAGTTATTATAGCGGGAAGCTGTGGACTGGTGATACTTATACTGTGCATAATCCGGTCTCTTTACCTGAAGGCGCAGTAGTAAAGTTTGCGCGGCTCTATAACTATTGGACCTGGAGTGCCAAAGGCTCAACCGGTAGGTATCCTGATATGAAATTGACCCTGGACGGAGTTGAGCTTGACCTGGATAGACAGTATAATGACAGAAAGGGGTGGGGAATATATGACTATCCTGCTGGTACATGGTCATACGACGTGACCGACTATATAACACAGAGCGGTAGTTTTACGGCAGTGGTAGAAAATACCGGGCCGGATGGCTCATTCTTCTGTATGAACGGTGTGGGTTTGCTTGTAGTGTATACAGATGAAGAAGGAAAATACATCGAATACTGGGTTAATGAAGGATGTGATATGCTCAATTCGGGGCTGGAAGATGATGGCTCATCGACTTACACTACGGCTGACCAGACAATCACTGAGATGATGACTCCCATAATTTCACAGGGTCCGGTAAAGAAGGCCACATTATGGACAATTGTCCAGTCAGGCAATTGGGATGCGAATAGGTTATGGGTTAATGACATGAACTGGTCAGGGATATGCGACGGTACACCCCATCCTGACCTGGATATTGATATACGGGACATTACCGGGCATCTGACAGCTGGCAAGAATACTATACAATTCCAGGCTGTTGAAGACTATGCGGTTCCGTCAGGCTCATTTCTCGTAATTGAAATAGAGCCTCCTGTCGATGGGGCATCGACATCAATCTCTTTAGAACAATCAGCAGAAGGGGCATCGGCATCAAAAGGCACTCCCGGATTCGAATTAATACCCGCAATTGCACTGATCTTAATTATCTCTTTACTAACATCGGTATTGACCCGCTAATTCACTGGTGTTTTTAAATTAGAAAACGTCAAAAGTTCCTCCATTGTCCAGATATGATCTGTTTTTCCAGCCGCCATCATCGGTGTTCTCTGAATATACTTTCGATTCGTAATATCTTCATCA
>JAUWRA010000013.1 GCA_030610815.1 Methanosarcinales archaeon | reverse complement strand
TCCATATTAATCCCCTCAGATTAATGGAAAAATTTGGTTGTTTTTTGAATATTAATTTGATATGATGTCAAAGTATATTGATTTTTCGGTTAGGGTGTTTTTTTGGAAAAAACTGTTTATAGGGTGGCTGAATAGTTACTTTTATATTTATGTTGTTTAGAGTGCATATAAGCAATTGAAGGTATCATAATGGAAATGAAAGGAGAATAGAACATATGAAATTCGAAGTAGCAATAACTGATATCATAACGCGCACATCTGATGTTAAAAGCTTCAGGTTCAACAGACCACCCGGTCTTGAATACAAAGCAGGGCAGTATATATTTATCAAACTTATAGTAAACGGAAATATGGAAAGTAAACCTTTCACCATCTCCAGCAGTCCAACTGAAAAAGATCATATTGAATTCACAAAGAAACTTACAGGTCATGATTTTTCCAATGTGCTTAATTCAATAAAAATAGGTGAATTAGTAGGTATTGAAGGTCCGTATGGAAAAATGACATTCGAAGGTGAACATGAGAGAATAGCACTGCTTTGCGGTGGTATCGGGATCACTCCCATGATAAGTATCTGCAAATACTGCACTGATAAACATCTGAATAACAAAATAACTTTAGTAAGCAGCAATAAAACTGAAAAAGATATTATTTTTAAGGATGAACTGGAACTTATGCAGCAACAGAATGATCATCTGAAAGTCATACACACACTTACACGGCCTACCGATGAATGGGAGGGCTGCAGTGGCCGTATCTGTGAAGAGATAATAGTGAACGAGATTTCTGATCATAAGGACTGTATATTCTATATATGCGGGTCACCGTTAATGGTTGCGTCCATGGTCTCGATATTACATGATCTTATGATACCTGATGAACAGATCAATATGGAAAACTTTACAGGATATTGAAAAAGGTGTCAACGGCAATCTAAACTTCCCCATTTTTAGCGGTTTAAAATTTCCCACTTCACAATTTTTGGTTGAAGCACCAAATGTTGTTAATAATGTTAGAAATGGAGGAATGGCTTATGCTAAGAGATCTACATGCATGAGGAATGAACATCACTCAGATATCCAAAGAAACAGGATATGACAGAAAAACAATGCGTAAACATTTGAACTGCACATCTATTTTTTACCATCCGGAATTATGGCAGAGACAGTTCCCTCATATTATTTTCACTAACCTACAAGAAGAAAAGAGAAATACTGCAAATAATTAATAATTAAATTGGAGCATGTCAAAAGCATAAGTAAATAAGGTACAATGTAAAATGAAATAAAGTAGGGTGATATCATGGAAGAAGAAAAAGTTTTAACCACAAATCAAGGTGTCCCGGTCAGCGACGATCAGAATTCAGAGACCGCAGGTGAACGTGGACCCGTGTTGCTGCAGGACGTCCGGTTCATCGAGAAGATCGCTCACTTTGATCGGGAGCGCATACCTGAGCGGGTTGTCCATGCCAAGGGGGCAGGAGCTCACGGTTACTTCCAGGTTTACAAGAACATGGAAGCTTACACAAAGGCGAAATTCCTCCGGGATCCGGAGAAAACGACCCCTGTATTCGTACGTTTTTCAACAGTGACCGGAGGACGGGGTTCTGCTGATACGGTACGCGATCCCCGTGGCTTTGCAGTTAAGTTCTATACCGAAGAGGGTAACTACGAATTGGTCGGGAACAATCTCCCGGTCTTCTTCATCAGGGACGCGATCAAGTTCCCGGATATGGTCCATGCATTCAAAGGCGCACCCGATAGCAATATGCCATCAGCCTCTTCCGCACATAACCGCTTCTGGGATTTCATATCCTTAACACCGGAATCGACACATATGATCACCTGGCTTTTTTCAGACCGTGGGACGCCAAATAGCTACCGGATGCAGGAGGGTTTTGGCGTCAATACCTACGTGTGGGTGAACGCCGATGGAAAGGCCGTGTATGTGAAATACCACTGGAAACCGAAGTTAGGCGTGCAGAACCTTGACCGCCACGAGGCAACACGGCTCGCTGGCGTTGACCCGGATTACCTTACGCGTGATCTTCACGATACGATCGCAAGCGGCGGAGAGGTCGAGTACGAACTCTGTGTCCAGTTGATGGATATCGCCGATGAACTGAAACAGGATTTTGATCCGCTGGATGCCACGAAGACCTGGCCTGAGGAGAAATTCCCGCTGATGCCTGTTGGTAAAATGGTGCTCGATCGCAACCCTGAGAACTTCTTTGCAGAGGTTGAGCAGGCAGCATTCTGTCCTGCCGCAATCGTTCCGGGAATCGAGTTTTCTGCGGATAAGTTGCTCCAGGGGCGGACCTTCTCATACACTGACACGCAGCGCTACCGGCTTGGGGCAAACTACCTGCAACTGCCAATCAACCGACCTAAGGTGCCGGTCAACAACAATCAGCGCGACGGGACGATGCAGATCGGGGAATTTAGCGGGCAGGTCAATTACGAGCCAAATAGCCTGGACCCGGATGCACCCAGGGAAGCTCTGGCAGACAAGCCATATATGCATAGCATCGAGGGAGAAGTGACACGCCAGAAGATCAGGCTCACCGATGATTTCACTCAGGCTGGAGAGAGATATCGGTCTTTAAGCAAGATGGACAAGGAACATCTGGTGGATAACCTCACCGCAGATCTTTTGAGCATTGACAGACCGATCCAGCAGCGGGTAATTGAGAACCTGACCAATGCTGATCCGGAGTTAGGTAGATTAGTAGCTGAGGGTCTGAAACTCTGATAAGATTATGGAAACTGAATCGAACGCATGAGATTTCATCTCGTTTCGTTTCGTTTCGTTTCGATTCTTTTCTGGTGGAACATATCCGGTTAGATCAAACCGGATCTGGAACATGCCAAACGAATAATCTGCCCGCCCTGCCATGCGGCATTAAAGGAGAATTATTGAGGTGGTGGAAGATTTGCTAAAATGTTTTATCTGTGATGAAAATAATAAGACAGAAGAAGCTGTTAGTATATGTATAGTCTGCGGCATGGGATCATGCATGGAACACGCTTGAAGGGCAGACCTGGAAATATGGGAAGGTCACTACCCTATGCCTGTGAAAAAAATGGAAAAAGACCTGTCCAGGTTCTTATGCGAGTATTGCATAGAAACAACATATATTGCAACTGATCAAGAGGAGATTGGGGTGCACGGAGTTTAATATTCTCTATGTAACCTCTTTGGTTTTTATTAAAGATCAATTAGACTTAGTATTAACATGAATGAGGGAAGGAAAATGGAAAAGAATTTTATTTTCTCAAATACATTGAAATGGAATAGCGAATATCAAGCATCTATGTTCTTTGGTGATAAGGCAAGTTTTGAATTTGCCACCCCACCAGAGTTTCATGGGCCAGAGGGTTTTATCAGTCCTGAAGAACTGTTTGTTGCATCTGCTCATGCATGTTGCTTGACAACATTTATTACAAAGGCAAAGAAAGCTGGCATCGATCTAATATCTTATGAATCCAGTGCTGAAGGTATACTTGAAAAAGTGGATGGCCAGTTAATGTTCACAAAAATCGCTGTAAGATCAAGAATAAAGACAGATAGTGACAAAGAAAACGTAAGAAAAATAGTTAAGCAGGTCGAACAAAGTGCACTTGTTATCAATTCCATGAAAACCAATGTCACAATAGAAGCCATCATCGAATGATAGCGTTTAATTATATTTCAATTAATGGATCACACATTTTTCCCACCATACTGCCGCACATGCTCCCATGCATTGTGATATTCAGGATATTTCTCAAAATTCTCATACATAGAAACATCTTCACTCCCATAATGTATTCTATCCTTTCCCACCGGGCACACCTTGATACAAATACCGCAAGGCGATATAAAGCGGCCAAGTAATTTCTTGCTATATCTGGCACACAGATCCTTTCGTATGATCCCTGATGGATAATCATCTTCAGTTATCGCACCTACCGGACAGTATTTGACACAATTCATGCATCTGGTACATAGGTTATCTTCTAATAGTGGATCCTGGGGTATTTTAGCTGAGGTGAAGACAGACGTGAACCTGACCCTTGGCCCGTATTCTTTTGTAAGTAGTGTGTTATTTACTCCAAAACTTCCAAGTCCGGCAAGGTAAGCTGCATGCCTGTGGGAGAAAAAGGCAGTTGGTCTTTCTATCAGTACATTGATATCCCCGTAACCATCCCTGGGAACAAATACTGAAGGGTATCCCTTCATGTTTAAAAAGCTGGAGAGCAAGTACCCATACTGGTCAAGCAGGATATTAATAGTGCGGTATAGTTCATGATAATAGATGGAGGGAGTGGTCTCAATAACAGGGAGGCTGACAGGCAGGCCAATAACAATGACAGAAGATGCTTTTGGAAAAATATGTCGGGGATAAAATGGTTCAGGTATCCACGGCTCAAATAATGGTCGAGTCCAACGCTCAACAGATGCTATGCCTACTATAGGGATATCCAGTTGAGCACATTTATTCAGGATTTCATCTTTAAGGGAGTCATTCATCTGATCATATCAATGTCGATTTAGGTTTAAGGGGTAAGGGGTTTAAAGATTTCTATTTCAAGATACTTTCCTTTAAATTACCCAATGGTAAGTTTGTACCTATTTCCGGATCAAGTTTGCTTTACTTTATATTGTGAAATTATATCCTTAATTCATTCTGGGCTTTATATCTGTGGACCCGCATAAAAGGCATTCTGTTGCATTCTTCTTTATGAAAGCTTTCATACAGGACCTGCAATAGTATATGCCGCTATTTCGTTTTAAGGCCTCAACATCCTCAGGCATGGCTGAGAAACTTATACTTGTGCTGCACATTTTCTTCACCTCCTTGATTAATAACATGATTATTAATGTAGGTATTTAAAGTCTTTGGTGAATTCAGTACAAGCTCCAAGCCCATAGTGACTCTTTTTGGCCGGTATTATTTGATCAGAAATATCCGTATTCGCAAGTTTGTTCTCAATAGAAATACTTATTTATAATGAATGTTCATTACAATCATAACGAATTTAAGAACACAAATTGCAAAAATTAAAAAAAAGGATTTACAATATATGTTAGGTGTTTTCTCGTGGCCATGTTAATGGCAAGACAAAAATGAGGCGTTAAAAATGTTCAAAGATAATGTCAGAACACATCTCGAAGATATTATTGAGCCAAGAGAAGGCGCATGTGGAATTTGTCATGCAGTTGCAGAGGAGGTATGTTCACATGGCGGAGCTATCGTTGCCTATGAACGTCCAAACGGTATATTTGCAAGAATTCTTAATGATAAGGGTAATATCATTGGTGAGGGATTTGATGTTGTGTGGTCACCCGCAGTGCTTGCAGCAGAGATCGACGCAGAACTCATACCTTCAAATATAGCAAAAGACCTTAAAAGAGAGGGCACTAACACGAAGGAAGATATAGAACTGGTTGCTGATCTAAACGGGTATGGAAGAGTCATCAGCCCGGCAGTGATAGCCCTGACCACAATCAATGATATGGGCGGACGCACACTTATACAAAGAGAGGGACTTGGTGTACTTGTGTCTTTTAGGGATAAGAATGATGAAGAAATCGCAAGATCGCCGGTTACTTACTGCCCCACATGTGCTGTGACTGTTGGAGCAGCAAGAACTCCATTTCTTGCTGAAAAGATCAAGCAGGATCTAAAGGGTGCCGTAAATACAGGCAAAAAGAAATATGAACTTGGAATTGAGAACCGTTATGAGTTGAAAGGTGGCGCAGTAAAGGTTACCCTCAAACAGGATGATAATATTCTCGCAGAGCGAACGCTCGGCTGCTGCATAGCTTATGGAACTGTGAAAGCAGAAATCGTGGCGGGTATTGTTCCAAAAGCAAGCGCAGAGCAATTCAAGATATACTGTAATCTCTGTCCTTTCAAGCACTGCTGGATGGAGAAATCAATGGGTGCAACTGGAAATATCATCCTGCATCGATTGAGTGAAATCGGTACCGAAATAGAGGTCAGTGCAGAAGGAGGCATTATTGCCAGAATACCGGGAGATGAAGTGATCGAGGGTCGCGGTACACTCTGCTCGCTCAGCGCATTAACGAACATGCTGTTGAGAGGGGATGCCCAGAAAATTCTTAAACCGTCACGTGTAAAGGAATGGTAAAGAGATACTGGGTATTATGATAGGATTGAGATCGTTCGATCTAATGTTCATATAAATGATATGATTTGAAAATATTTAATTTACAATTAGGCCATATTACCTCCTCTTCACAGCTTTCAACTACCACATCCCTACCGCTTTTTGTCGCAATATCCAGATCTGCCTGTGCAAGTGCCGGTGTATCATTTATAGAATTGCAGGAGGTGTAAAAACTCTTGCTGAGAGTTCTTTGTCTACCATAAGCAATCCATTGCCATCTTCCCCGACAATTCTCAACCTGGAGATTATCTCATCATCATTACATTCCTCTTCTATCTGTTCGGTAACAAACCACTGGAGAAAGATGTTCGTAGCATGATCCTTCTCACTAATCGCAAGATCAACAAGATCATTGATGGATTTTATGACAAACTGCTCATGTTTTAATGTCTTCTCAAACATATCAAGAGGCGATTCGAATTCAGTAGGTGCCTGGTTGATTGCCATAAGTTTTACCTGTTGGCCCTGACTGTCAATGTAGTCATAGATCTTCATTGCATGGGCCATATCCTCCTGATACTGAACCATGAACCAGTTGGTAAAACCCGTAAGCCCGATATATGAACTATAAGCAGACATGGTCATGTATAAGTATGCTGAATATATCTCTTTGTTCAACTGATTATTCAGCACATGCGTCATCTTCTCACTTAGCATGGTATTACCTCTTTTGCATTCACATTAATCATCCCAAGACATTTTAATATCCTACATCATATGACTGATTATCCAATGGAAATATAGGAGGATATATTCTGCAGTCGTATGAATGCACAGCATGTGATTATATATATGATCCGGAAAAAGGAGATCCGGACAATGGAGTTGTTCCAGGAACGGCATTTGAGGATCTGCCAGATGATTGGGTCTGCCCATCATGCGGTGTGGGTAAGGAGTACTTTGAACCAGTAGATTAAAAGGAGACACATAACAATGAATGAAGAAACCACTATAGAACAGTCACGTCCGATGCTTCAATTGGGTGATAAAGCACCGGATTTCAAAGCAGTGACAACTCATGGACCCATTAGTTTATCTGATTATAATGGACAGTGGCTCATACTATTCTCACATCCGGCAGACTTCACACCTGTGTGTACCACTGAGTTCATTGGTTTTGCAAAGTTATATCCTGAACTCGAAAAGCGTGGTGTCAAACTGCTGGGTTTAAGTATTGATAGCGTTCATTCGCATATCGCATGGGTGCGCAACATTAAGGAAAAGATGGATGTAGATATACCGTTTCCTGTAATAGCAGACATCGGTATGAATGTTGGGAAACTATACAGTATGATCCATCCGGGACAGAGCGCTACTGCTGCAGTGCGGTGTGTCTTTGTCATCGATCCTGAACAGATCCTGCGGGCCATGATATATTATCCGCTATCAACAGGACGTAATATGGATGAGATCCTCAGGCTCATTGATGCCTTACAGGCCGCAGATACGCACGGGATCGCAACGCCGGCAGACTGGAGACCGGGAGATGCAGCCATTGTACCACCACCTGCAACACAACAAGAAGCCCAGAAACGATTAAGCGAGGGTTATGACTGCAAGGACTGGTATTTCTGCAAAAAGAACATATAAGTGGACATGCTCGAAATAAGATCATTAGATCTAGAGGTCGATGGAAGACCTGTACTTAAAGACCTCAACCTTACGATTAAAGAAGGAGAATCCCACGTACTTCTCGGTCCGAATGGATCAGGAAAGACATCCCTCTTACTTGGCATACTTGGTTTTCCAAAATACAAGGTGACAGGCGGCAGTATTATATTTAAGGGAGAGGACATCACCGGCCTTTCAACTGCTGAGCGGGTAAAACTTGGAATGGGCATTGCATTCCAGCACCCACCTGTAATACGCGGCATCAAACTGGGCGAAATGGTGGATCTATGCAAAGGTGATACATCCCAACAGATAACCCAGGAAACCCGTACTCTTGCAAAAAAGCTGCATTTCTCAGATGAATTCCTGGAAAGGGATGTGAATGCTGGTTTTTCAGGGGGCGAGATCAAACGGTCTGAAATAATGCAGTTAATGGCACAAGACCCGGATTTTGTAATGCTCGATGAACCTGATTCGGGTGTGGACATTGAAAATATGGAACTGATCGGAGATATGATAGGTGAACTGCTGCATAGACGGATCCGTCCGAGCAAACGAACCGCATCCGGGCTGATCATCACACATCTTGCAACCATCACTAATTACATAGAGGTTGACTGGGCGCATGTTATGCTCAATGGTATGATCGCATGTTCCGGAAACCCGAACCGGATCATCAGCGATATTATGAAAGGAGGTTACGGGAAATGCGTAAGGGAATGTCAGAAGACAATGGACCGGATATAGGGAAATATACCCTGAAGGCAGAAAAACATGACGCAAAAGACCTACCTGAGATAGAAGATAAGTATAAACAAGCCTTTTTAGATGTTGGGTATGATCCGCAAGGGGCAGAACGCTCAGGGTCATTTTTGCAAGTTGATCATTCTGTTCTATGCTCAAAGGTGATGCAGGAAGGTGTCGAGATCATGAGCACTACTGATGCCCTTGAAAAATATTCGTGGCTTTCGGATTACTGGTGGCATGCAGTTGCTCCCGGGAAGGATGTATATACACAGCAGGTTGATCGCAAGCAGACACATGGATACTTTCTGCGAACACTTCCTGGTGTTAAAACCACTTATCCATTGCAGTCATGCCTGTTCATCGGACAGGAAGGATTATCGCAGAATGTGCACAACATCGTCATTGCCGAAGAAGGGTCTGAGCTGCATATCATTACTGGCTGTTCGGTTGCCGAAAAGGTTCGATCTGCGCTGCACCTCGGTGTCTCTGAATTCTATGTCAAGAAAAATGCCAAGATCACATTCACTATGATCCATAACTGGGCGCCTGAGGTGGAGGTACGTCCGAGAAGCGGCATCATTGTCGAAGAGAACGGTGTGTTTATCGGCAATTATGTTTGCCTGGATCCGGTTAAGGATCTGCAGATGTATCCGGTCACATATTGCAAAAAAAATGCAAGAGCAACTTCCCAGAGTATTATCTATGCATCTAAAGATTCAAAGATCGACATTGGCTCAAAAATGGTGCTAAGTGGCGAGAACAGCAGGGCACAGATCATTTCACGCGTGGTTGCAGCAGATCATGCTGATGTTACAGCCCGTGGTATTCTGATCGGGTCTGCGCCAAATGTGAAGGCTCACCTTGAATGCATCGGCTTGATGCTCTCTGATACGGCACGGATCTATTCTGTTCCGGAACTTGAGGCGACCGTTAAGGATGCTGAACTCTCGCACGAAGCAGCGGTCGGGCGCATATCAGAGGAAGAGATCGCATACCTTACAGCACGGGGTCTGTCAGAAGAGGAAGCTGCGGGTGCGATCGTACGCGGATTCTTAAATGTGGATATTGAAGGATTACCGGCAGCTCTTGGTGCGCAGGTACGCCAGATGATCAGGATGAGCGCTGAGGCGCTTGAGTAGCTGGAATCATCTGGTGGATCAGGCTATTGAGGCAAAGGAGAATATCAAAGGTCTGCCTGAGGAAGATATGTATACATTCACAGAAGTAATTGATAGGAATATCCCAAACATGTCATCCCAGTTGAAGGAATTTTAAGTATGTTTTGATTGACTATCCGATGCATACCAAATATATCAATTATCTCCTTTTGTCTCCAGATCATGCCTCTTTACAACATTCTCAATCTCATTGATCTGCTCAAGCACAGTAACACCCTGCATCCGCTTTAATCGATTTGCATTCTCAATATCCACATCCCTCATATACAAAGTCAATTCCTTACCATCCGGAAGTATTGTCGAGATACTTCCCTCATATTGATCAGCAGGATATAAATATATAGGTAATCTTGCTTTTGCTGCCTGAGATACAGCATTTGTCAGCAGAGAGTCTGCAATTCCATACGCGATCTTTGCTGTGGTATTTGCACTCATAGGGCATAGAAGGAACAGATCAAACTTACCCATCTGCATCTCCCCTGCAATGAATGGAGAGTTGGCTCCAACCTCAACCTTTAGTTTTGGAAACATCTTATTCAGATCCTGCCACAACTTGTACCATTTCATCACAAGTTCCCCATTCTTTGAGAGATATACCTTAACATCCAGATCATATCGACCAGAGAGATCCTTCATGATCGCAAAGGTCTCTTCTATCTGATCGCCACATCCTGTGATTCCCCATGCGATCCTAAGCATTTTATTACCTCCTAACCATCTCTGCAACTGCAATTAAACGATCGATCGTCCGGTGCATGCTCCTGATACCATCAGCATCCTCGCTGACACCCTTGGCACCTTTATCCTTTGACCAGAATATACCTCCAAGATCTGCACCAAACGAACCTCCGCCCACAGGTATCATCTCGCTGATCATATAGAAATCCACAATCGATCTGCCACAAGCTCCTACCGCCTACGCGATCTTCGCCGACGGCTGCTACTGCTCCTACTTTATTGCTGAGTGCAACCGGATTACTTGCCACCAGTGCACGGCAACGGTCAAGCATTGTTTTGGTCTGACCGCTTTTTGAGCGGCATGATCTAGTACATCACGTACTACATGATCAGTGGATGCACATCCCGGGCTTCCGGAGATGCCCGGTACTATGATTTATATTATTTACTTTTTGATCTTTTCTGCCAGATCCTTACCCAGACGATTACATTCCTTGAGATCCTTTTCATTTGGCTTATACTGAACTCTCAGTACAGGGTCCAGTACATTGATGCCACCTTTTCTCATCTTTTCAGCGATCATTACAGGGGCTTCACCGCTCCAGCCGTATGAGCCAAAGGCAGCTCCATCTTTTCCTTTTGCTCCAGACTCTACCAGCTTATCCACAAATTTTTCTATAGGGGGAAGCATGGTATAATGAAATGTGGATGAGCCAATAGCTACGGCATCGGCAGCCGCAGCCTCTTCAGGTTTCCAGTCATAGAAACTCTTTACCTCTACATCCACATTTCTTGCCCTGACACCATCTGCAATGGCTTCAGCCATTGCCCTGGTATTGCCTGTTGTACTTAAATATACTACTGCAATTTTTGACATTTTATTCACCTCTAGTTCAGAATATATTTATTTATTGATCTTATCTGCAATTTGATTTCCCAATTTCTTACATTCTTCAATACCATCATCGGAAGGCTGGCGTTTAATTCTCAGGTTGGGCTTAATAACATCCATCTCATAGCCTTCCAGCATTTTACTTATGACATTAGCAGCTTCTCCGCTCCAGCCGTATGATCCGAAAGCAGCCCCGATCTTTCCATTGAGAGGTTGGTCTGCCATTGCCTTTACATAATTGATAACACTGGGCATGGCTGCTTTAATATATGTAGGGGAGCCTATAGCTATAGCATCTACATTTTCAATATCAGCCGGAGTAACTGTATCCACTGTGTTAATGGTTACTTCCAGACCAGCACCCCTTGCTCCTTCTTCAATAGCCTTTGCCATTCTACCTGTATTACCGCTACCGGTCCCGTATATTATTGTTAGTTTTGGCATGAACTACACCTCAGTCGATCTTCTTGAACATTTCTTTCGGTGCATTACAGATAGGACACCTATCGGGCGGGTTGTTCTTTACTGTATTGCCGCATATCTGGCAAACATAATATTCAACTTCCTTGTTCTTTCCTAGATTATCCAAAGCTTCATTATATAAGCCGGAATGGATCTCTTCGACCGTATTAGCCACATCAAAACTTACGATTACTGCATCTGATGCCTTTTCTTCTTTTGCCTCTTTAATAAAGTCCGGATACATCTTCTGGAACTCATCATCCTCACCAGCGATCGCGGTTTTCAGGTTATCGGCAGTACTGCCTATTGCACTCATTACCCGCAGGTGGTTCATTGCATGGACGGTCTCGGCTTCTGCAACTGCCCTGAATAGTTTTGCCACTTGGGAATATCCTTCCTGTTGCGCTTTTTCTGCAAAAGCAAGGTATTTTCTATTCGCCTGTGATTCTCCGGAAAAAGCTTCTTTTAGATTATTTTGTGTTGTCATGTGATCAACCTAACTAGACTACAACTCTGCACAGTTTTGCCATACTCCGTGGACATTACAATAAGAAAGTGCACAGAAAGCCTTGAAATCTCCAACAGGTACCTGGAATCTGGCATTCGGATTTGTGAATGCGGGTGCAAATTCTGCTCTGCCAAGATCAACTACCTGTCCATCCTGCTTCACTCCGTATAGTTCTATCCATCCGATGTGATGCTCTATTGTATTTGGATGCGGCACGTCCTTACCTACAAATACCCGCACAACATCTACATCGCTTTTTCCGCGTCCTTTGCCTACCTCAATAACAGGGAGATGTTTCTCTTTACCTTCAGCTTCGATGTCTTTTAATATTGCTTCAAATTTCATTGTTCCCACCTTATTTAAATTATTAATCAATATAGACTATCACATAGAATATAAGTTTTATTATCTCCTATGTACAGCATCGGCAGGCATTGATAATACGAATATCACCCACCCTGCGCCGCCTATAGTATATTACTATTAATTCCCCTGCCGATATATTTCTATTTTGGTTAAAGCTTGAGTTTCCTGACCCTTTTCGAAATAAGTTTGTATATCTTCTCATAAGATGGCGGCGGACCTGTCCGGACATCCTTATCATCAATATACAGAGCATCCGAGATGCCCCATTCCATCAGTACATCCCTGTTGGACGTATCTATCTCCCTGAATACAACCTCATCCCCGAACTCTCCTGCCGCCCGCTTTCCCCTCTCATAAACCATGTTCTGGGCCTGGCACCAGCCGTTCACAAAAGCTGTCACTGTCACCTTTCCCTGTATAGTTCCAGGCTTCCTCTTTTGCTTTATCCATCGTGGGGGTTCGACAGCATCTGTAAATGGTTTCCACAACAACACAGCAAGACCCTGCCTGTCCACTTTGGAGTACCCCTGTTTCTTAAACCACGACGCTTTCATCCAGAAAGGCAAAAATACACCCCAGGCTGCCATGCCCTGTGCACCCCTGTCCCTTGCATCATCCTCTGCCGCCGCGAGTAGTGCCTTCCCCATCCCTTTTTTCTGGAAATTACCCCTGCCCTGCTTGTATCCATGTACCCAGATGCAGTTAATAAAAAACAGGTCGTTCCCGTCTGCGAACGAGTGCTCAATGGGGCCGTACTGGATCATCCCCCCGACTTGCTCCCCTTCATCCAGGGCAAGTTTAACTCTTAACCCTTTATCGACCATTCCCTTGTACCAAGTTTCCTTACGGGTGCCTGCCTCTTTTATTTCTTCAGACCAATCTTCGAGGCACATGAAATATAATTGCTTGTGGTCATCAGTAAGGTCTATAACGTTCATATCCTATCTCCCCCTTGAATGATTTTACTTCAATTCAAGTGAAAAATTTTGTTGTCCTTAAGTCTAATCTCCATAAGAATCTGGTAATGTTCTTCAAGCCTTTTTTTTAACGTATAGAGGCTGTCCAACAATTAGTTTCAGTTGCAAATCCCTTCCTTCCTTTTAGATTTAAAGCTCCAATCCGTCTCCTTTTTCTTTGGATTTTGAATTACTGGACAGCCTCTATAGTAAATAAGGCCATGTGAAACATACTCTACTTATCTTTAAAATATTCCCAATCTTTAATTAAGATTTTTATTCTTCTCCCCAGCATCCAGTTCTTCGATCAATTCTGTATATTATACAAGAAATGATTTACTAATTTGTGTAGTGACCTGCGGTCGAATATCCATTAAAGTGCTATTTGTGTTGTAGGCCAATTTCCATAAAACAAGGATAGTATGACCTTGATTTTTCTTTAAGAAAGTGAATCCAGATTGTTCTGCACTGTCACCGTGTTTGGATGACCCTCACCAAGAGATTCGGTAAATATCCTTAACGCACGCTCAAACATTTTCTTTGCCCCTTCCAGATCCCCAAGTGTTTTCAGGATAACACCAAGGTTACTGACATAGATTGCCACATCAGGATGGTCGGGGCCATAGGCAGCTTCATCGATAGCCAGCGCACGCTTAAACATTTTCTTTGCCCCTTCCAGATCCCCAAGATCTTGCAGGACATTACCGAGGTTACCTACATCGATCGCCACATCAGGATGGTCGGGGCCATAGGCAGCTTCATCGATAGCCAGCGCACGCTTAAACATTTTCTTTGCCCCTTCCAGATCCCCAAGGTCTTGCAGGACATTACCGAGGTTATTGACATAGATTGCCACTTGAGGATGGTCGGGGCCGTAGGCAGCTTCACCAATGGCCAGCGCACGCTCAAACATTTCTTTCGCTTCGGCAAATTGTGCACGTCCTTTCAGATATGACCCTGTCTGATTCAATAATTTCTCTGTAGAATCAGAAGCCACATCAAGAGCTTCGGCATGCTCTGCTGCCGCCAGAGCATGGGGCAGTAAACGTGTGGAAACAGGCCAGGTCCCGACATCATCACTATCAAACGGAAATGCCTCATTAACGATACGTACGGCTGCTTCGGCCCATTTTTTCAATTCATCCCCATCCAGCCGGTCGCGGGTAACTGCCTGCACTAACCTGTGAACTGAAATTGTTTCTGCTGTGATCTCAACCAGGGAATAGCGGCGCAAAGGGTCCACAGCATCATCAAATGCCAGGGGGTCGGATGCCAAAGCAGCCAGGGATCCGGGTAGATATTGCACCCCTGAACTCAACAGTTCAACAGGAATATCGTCCGGTGCTAGAAAAGCACACAGGTTCAATAGATCTGCACCTGCGGACGATATTTGCTTTACTTCATCAAAGGCAATGTTCCATGTAGTAGCTACCGTATCCCGGTAATCCGTGGGAGGTCCTGCTCGGTCCCATAGCTCATTTTTACGGTCAGTGAACATTTTCAGGTAATCAGGAAGCGATCTTCTCGTTGCATCCATGTAAGCCCCTGCCTGCTCAAGGGCAAGAGGCAGGTCACCTAACGCCTCTGCCAGGGCATCAGCGGCTTCTCTGTTAGTATATCCGGTCCGCTTCAGTAGGAGATCAACTGATTCTGAGCGCTCCAGAACCTTCACGTCCAGAGGGGCAGCAATGCCCCTCCAGTTTGCGTTTCGGGAAGTTATAAGTACATGCCCGATCTCTCCCCGTGGAATATAATTTTGAACATCTGCCCGATCTTTTGCATTATCGAAAACAAGCAGCCATTTCGGATGCTGCTCAAGCCATTGCTTTACCGCTTTAATGATGAGCTGTTGATCCGTAGCTTCTTTCTCTGGCAGATCCAGTGCATCAGCAAGGCTGGCATAATCGGCAGCAAGGGTCACAGGCTCTTCCGAGCGGACCCACCACACAATGTCATATTCTGCCACGCTGCGGTAGGCATATTCAAGGGCAAGCTGGGTCTTGCCAACACCGCCCAGCCCGTGTATGGCCTGTGTCAATGCGGCGGGCTTGCCTGAACCTAAGGCCGTTTTCAACTTGGCTAGGCGCTCCTCCCGACCAGTGAAATTAGGGTTGCGGGCATGAGGCACATTCCAGACAGGCGGGAGAGTACCAGGGAAACGGGGCTGCTCTGTAACAGAACGCCGGACATCTCCAGGAAATGCGGGCTCGACTGAAGGCTTCATCCTTTCCCTGCTGATTCCTTGCAGCAGGGCCTCTTTGGCCGCGGTTTCGTTGAGGTCTATCAGGTTGATATAGATAATTGAAGTAAAGAGACCTTTCAGATCACATTCCTGGACACGAACATGTAGCAATGTGCCCTTTTCTCCGGTAGGGTCCTGGGCAAAGGCGGCTGTCCACTCTGGTTGGGTATAAAGTGCATTAAGATAGGCCGGGGATAAGATGGCGATGGTTCGCTCTGCTTCAGTGGCAGCTTGGTGCATCTCAAGCACGAAGTTGGAACCAGGCCTGAAATCCCAGGCCTGCAATACGATGCTGTATCCAGCTTCCTCCAGCGTCCAAGCGGTCCACTCAGCCCAGGATTTGTCCGCACTGTTGTAGCTGATAAAGAAGTCTTTCACTTTGATTTCTTCCCGTTTCCAAAATATTACAATACCGGATGAGATACGACCTTATAAAACTTTATAATGATGGTGATAAAGGTTATTCGAAGGAACTGTTTACACTTCCAGAAGATCATCCAGTTCCCAGACCCTAAACCCATCGCTTTCAATCCTTTTCCTGCCCTGTACTCTTCGGGCAGCAATCCCCACACTTAACAGCATTTCAGAACTTCCTTTGATATATCCAGCTTTGTCAACTGTAGATTTGAGTATCTTTCTTGCAGAATCTTCGCTAAGTTCCATATTCTTGATCTCAATGAGCAATAACTTATTTTCTTCATAATTGATTCCAACAACATCGATCTCATTCCCTTTTCGGTCCCACCACGAACCGATTTTCGGATATTCGGCTATAAGTTCCTCAACAAGCAATTCCCTGCAAACATCTTCAAATGCCCACCCTGTAAAACTTTTCCACTCCTGCAAAACCTTCTTCATCAAGGTCGTATAGTTTCCTGCCATGTACTGGCTCAGCATGGGATAAATGAAGTACCCGTAGAACCTGAAAAAGTTATCCTTGAGGAAATATCTTCCACGCCTGCTCTTTTTTGGGACATCTGTGACCGGTATCCTGTGTTCAACGATTCCCAGAAGATCGATGAGGTCGTAAAAGTACGGTGCCAGTGAATTTGCAGACACGTGACTCATATCTGATATTTCACTTAAAGAACATCGGCCCCTGGCGATAGCAGATATGATCTCATAGTAGGTAGCATGCTCCCTTCCGAATTCTTCTATCAGGATATCACGTACTTCATTTCCAAGTGGAGCAAACTCGTTAAAGATGAGTTTTTCAAGTGCATCTGCAAAACAGGTACATTGATATTTCTCAAACAACCTGTAATAGTAGACAGTGCCCCCGAAAAGGAGATACAGATCAAGTTTTTCATTCGTGTCTTTTATGCCAATATCCTCAAGCATTTCAAAGACCTCGCGGATGGTGAATGGTTTTAAGGTAAGGATATTGTCGGCACGCTTAAAAAGCGGGGCACCTTCTTCGATGAATATTTTCTTTATCATACCTATCGATGAACCTGAGATTATCAGGAACAGTCGGCAATCGTCTGATCTCAGGTCCCAATATTTTTGCAGCTGCGTGATAAAAGATGGGTGTATCTTCAAGAATCTCTGGAATTCATCGATGGCTACCACTACATCTTCCTCATAAGTGGTTAAAAAATCAAGGAACGTTTCTGTTTCATCCACCTGGATATAATCCGGGAGTCCAAGACCGTCTTTTAATAGATGGTTGAACTCGGTCATTAAAATCTCAATACTTTTATTGCTGTCAACAAAGAAATAAAGCGACTTCCTGTCTTTCATGAACTGTTTTATCAGTTCAGTTTTCCCCACCCTCCTTTTACCAGTTAATACCAACAACGATGGTCTGCTTCCATAAAGCAGGTCCAGAAGCTCAAGTTCGCGTTGTCGGTTATAGAATTTCATAACCATTATGTATGTAATCATTATATTTATAATTGTTTACCACGAGTTATCAGCAACTTCGTCATTCTTGCCTGCTATAGCTCCCATAACACAGCCCCATGACATAGCTCCCAAAACTATAGAAGTCATGAGCTTTCTCTAATCCCTGCACCCCATGCTCGTAAAAGGTAGTGTGTGCCTTACATCACATTGAAAAGAATACTAATAACAACAGTCACATCTTCTCACGCACAGGCTCAAGTATCCGGTTCATATACTCAGTCGCACCTGCTTTCAGGTCCATCGGATGCAACTCTTTCGATGCAAACGCGGCCTCAAGTTCCTCATATCCAGCGTAATGCAGGTCACCACCGTACTTCTCAGGCCGGTGTATAGTGATCTCCTCAAACCTGGGCATGATATGATACTTAAACAGCGCCAGCACCGGGTTATCCACGATATCCCCTTCAGGGCAGAACGCCTTATTGATCTTCTTCTTTACCGCCTTCCCGGAATCATCCATTGAAATGAAATTATTTGCAGACGAGGACATCTTCTTTCCGTCCAGTCCCAGCAGGATAGGCGTATGGATACAGATAGGCGCCTTATATCCCAGCCCGGGCAGCCCTTCCCTGGCCAGCATATGTATCTTACGCTGGTCAATACCGCCAACAGCCACGTCAACTCCAAGCATAGCAATGTCCACGGCCTGCATCAGGGGATATACCATCTGGGACACCATAGGTTTGTCAGCACTGCGGCTCACCTCGTCCATACTGCGCTTGGCCCGGTTCAAGGTAGTACTCCTGGCCAGTTTTAACACACTTAACATATAATCAGGTTCAAGCTGGTAATCAGAGCCATAAACAAAATTGGTCTTCCCTTCCTCAAGACCCAGTGCAATAAAACATTCCTTATTAAAATCAGCGACCTTCCTTACCTCTTCCATTGTTCCCTTCTCGTTGAGATACGCATGAACATCTGCCAGCAGCACCGTCACCTCAAATCCGGCGTTCTGCAAGTCTATCAACTTATTTACAGTGAGGACGTGACCCATGTGTATCTTGCCGCTGGGTTCATAGCCCACATAGGCAGTAGGAGATTCCTTTGTCTCCAGTAACCGTTCCAGTTCTTCCTGTGTTACAATCTCTTCAGTATTCCGTTTAATGAGTGCCAGTCTGTCCATACCTGTTCTACCACCTGATATATTCCTGAGAACACTATCCCAGGATTAATAAATATATCGACAGCAGACAAGTATATCTACTATTCTCCCAGCACCGCCTTTACTCTATCAACAAGTTCCCTGCGTCCGAAAGGTTTTGTAATATAATCGGCCACCTCCACCACATGCTGCCCGATCATCCTGTCAATGGGCTGAGCCTTGGCAGTTAACATGATAATCGGTATGTCTTTTGTTTCTTTTTCCTCTGATAGCTTCGTGCGTACTGCCCATCCATCCATCAAGGGCATCATAATGTCGAGAAGTATCATATCCGGTTTGTTGGTCTTGATCTTTTCAAGAGCTTCCGAACCACTATATGCTGCTGAAGTCTCATAACCTTCTGTTTCCAGGACAAGTTTTACCAGTTCGACCGTATTTGGTTCATCGTCCACTATCATTATCATTTTAGTCATTTTGGTTCCCACACAAATTACATTCCAACTAATTTATATTAGTTTACATATATTAGTTAACATATATAATTATACTCATATTATTTAAACATTTATGAGCATGTATTAGGTTGCATAACAGGCAGTATGATATAGAAGACACTCCCCCTCCCCGGGATACTTCGTGCCCATATAGTCCTGTTATGCCATTCAACAATTATCCCGCCTGGTACTCCTTTATCAAATTATTTAGTAGCTGTTTCTGCAGCTCCCAGCATAGTCGCAGACATGGCAGCAAAGGTTTCGTCCATTATGCCATCAGGCATGTCAGAACTCATTAAAAGCCCATCACGGCTGACGATAGCGCATGCTTCAATGCCACCAGGATTTTTCAAATCAGTTACAAGTTCCTGCAATATGTTTGCAGTGTTTGTAATTTATTAACTCTTGCGTCTTTTCCCGTTTTAATCAGTATACTCTTTTGGCAAGGATTTATGTGAATCTCAACAGTCAATTCGCAACAATTTATTTATTAGACTATATGCTTCCTTTTCACTGCGGCCCCCACACTTATTTATTACATCTTCATATGATTTTATCTTAAATAAAAAGTTTTCATCATTAAAAACTTTATATCTTGTGGCATAGATCGCGGCCTCTATCACTGCATTAAATCCCCTGTTTATCGGCCTTATTCCCATACTTTTTACGTTACCTGTGATGAATTGTAATTCAGCAGTTGTTGCAATGTTCCCTTCTGTAATCCCAGCCTTAAATATCACCCATCCACGAGAGTAGGCGAGCACTGGAAAATTGATACCAGTACCAGTTTCAATGAACTCGAACTTTTCCTTATCCAAATCTTCAAGAGCCGATCGAACAAACACTACAGGGTCATCTACTATATTCACAGCCAGTAATCCGGTATCCTTAATATTTGTGCAGGTATGTGATTCGTTATAAACCCTGACAGTGAGCCTTCCATTGCGCCTGATCAGTCCTATAGGTGCAGCATTGGGCCGGTCATCAATGGACTTTGTAGTGACAATGACCTCATTGATGCCTTCCATTATTCCGTAACTGTCCAGTTCAATGCTCAAAACTTCAATCCCCCCACCAGTGCAACAAAAAGACCCGCAATTATTATATCTGCGGTCGAACCTGGATTTACCCCTTCACTAAGAAGCTGCTCATCAAACTTCTCGATATCTGGTTTTACGTTCTCAAATCCAGAGCTATTGATGCGTTCAACAATATGCCGGGCTCTCCCGGATACCTCCTTAGCCCGTTCAAGGTCGAACTTGGTCCGGATAAAGGTGTCAGGATTCCCTGCCAGTATTTCAAGGAATGTCCGGACCAATGTATCATTGATACTCATAGACCTGTACTTTCTAAGGATGCTGTTTGCACACTCGAATGTAAGCTGAAATCCAGTGGTCCATTCCCTTGCGATCATGTCATAGGAAGAGGATATCTCCATTAGCTGGTATAATGTAGTCCCTCTTGACCTGATCTCATCAATCGATGCCGGGTCTGCAAGGTCCAGGTCATCCACGTTATTTATTCGAACACCTGCTTTAGAAAATGCCTTATACAGTTCAACAGAGTCATCTGCTGATGTATCTTTTACCAATTCCATTACACATTGTTCAAGTTCAGGAAATATACCAGGGCTCCCATTCTTTTGTGTTCTGAGTTTGCCTGCTGCCATCACAAGTGGTATAAGCAGGATAAATGCCCCAAAGTGTGTGTTGCCACCGCTTTGCCATTTTGCACTTTCGACTACTGCTTCATGAATATACTTCCCAATGTCTTTATTATCAGCGGATGCTTTTTTCAGTACAGGATATACACTGACAGCAGATGCAAGGAAATGCTCGAAATTGGTGTCAGGATAGTTATGGTCCCTGTCCACGTTGCCGGGTTTTGGGGTAGCACATACTTCCAGTATCATAGCTAATTGAGCATATTGTGCGATCAGATGCGTATTGTGTGACATGGTGGTATGTTCCTGGATTTATAGTTCTTAGAGAACAATGTTAATATTTATGTTTAATTAATTATGCCAGGTTTACACCGGGTGAGAAGTGCATATTCGTTTACAGTCTAATCACTGAAAGATATCCAGGATAATCCTCTCTAAAGAAAATGGAAATTTCAGACAGGATATACAGGATACGATCCAATCCTGTGTATCCCGTCAATCCTGTCAATCCTGTCAAAAGATTTGATTAAAACTAAGAAAATTACCTACATCGATATCAAAATGCGTTTATAATTTCCTATACATACATTAAACGCGGTGCAATGCATGACAGAATTCGAACGGCAGCTTGTAAGATCATTTAATACCTATTTCAAAGAAAACGGGATAAAGGGAATAGCATTCCGGCTCAAGCAGCACAGGTTCACCCACCAGTACCTGGACGTGATAGTTGACTCACTGCATCCTGACTACTACCTTGGTATCGAATGCAAGAGCATTTCCACCGACAAGGGAGCAAAAGCATTATATTTTACCCAGCATTTCACCACTGACAAACAAGGGTCCCACCAGGTTGACAGGATGTCCGAATACCTCAGGCTATCGGGCAGGAAGGGATTCTTAGCAGTGGAACTGCGACAGGGTGTAGGCAAGGGACGGGTTGCTTTTGCTATTCCCTGGAAGGTGGTGGCAGACAAGTTTGAAGCTGGCGCGAGTGGGTTCAAGGTAGAAGAGATAAGGGAATTTCCTGAAATAGAGCGTACCGGGTCCCTTTACTTAATTGAGACCCGCAAGTGGGTCGAAGAATAATTTCACAACTGCCCCATCATCTTATGCACCTGTGGAACTGCCCGTACATCCTTCAAATATTCCCCTGCCGCATCCATCAGTTCCAGCAGCCGTTTTGACGCAGGCGGCTCAAAACCCGGGCAGGAAGTCACAGGCTGCAGTACCAGGGGCAGGGTCCCGTCAATATCAGACAGGCCACTGGCAATTATATCCAGGTCATTGCCAGAAGTCCTGTCAGTCACCACACACTTGGCAAATGTGACTGCACCCGCATCATAAAAAATACCCACCGTCTCCAGTTCGGCCTTTAACAGTGACTGATAATCCTGTGTTGCTTTGTGCTCGGGCAGCTTGATATCACATGCCGCCACATCCACCACATACTGTACCTTTCTCGCCTCATCAGGCAGGCAGCCGTTAGTCTCCAGGTACAGGGGATGATCCAGATTCCCGGATAATTCAATGATACAGTCAGTCTGTGTCAAAGGCTCGCCGCCAGTCAGGGAAAGGTGCCTGGTGGCAGGTGACCATACATCCTCAATGATCTTAACAAGGGTGTCCATATCAACAGGATTCGGGATATCCATAAACTCACCAGTGCCCGGGATGCGTTCCACCTTACATACCGGTGCCGCCGGAAGTCTGGAGTGGGGAGTATCGCAGTAGCCGCAGTCCAGGGGACAGCCCAGGAACCTTACAAAAACCTGGCGTACACCTGTAAAGATGCCCTCGCCCTGTATCGAGTTGAATATCTCATCAATGTGTACTGGGCCGGTCATTATTTTTAAAAAAATAAAAAAAGTGCGGATTTATATTCCGCTAATACCGTATGATTCCATGATGACCTCTGCATTCAGGTGGCCTGTGTGATAGGTCATACCTGTATCAAGGTCGTTCACCAAGACTTCCGCAGGAGCGAAGATGCTGGCATCGATCTTGTAGAAATCATAGCCTGCATCCTTGAATGTCTTAAAGAAGGGTTTACCGTAATCGGATGACGTTGAAGATGGTACCTGCTTGAACAGTTCCTCATCGAATCCACGTGTGGTCAGTACGATCGAACCGTAATAAATGACACTGTCATTGGTGCATCCCATAGCCTTCAGGTCGTCCTTGACCACTGGTGCAATGGGTGCAGTACCGGTTCCGCATACGATCTGGGTGGTATCGAACCCGAGTTCGTTGAGCTTGAAGATGCCGGTTTCCACAACCCTGCCTGAAACCTGGACCGAGCCAACGATACTGGCAGTTGGTGCCACCAGTGCTACAGTGTTCTCCACTGGCACATTACATTCATCTGCAATGAACTGCATGACCTTTTCATCGGGAAGTGCACTGGACTCCAGGGCAATAACCGTAGAATCAAATTCATCTTCATACTGTATTCTCTCGTATGTGTGCTTTGGCTTTAGTGAAAGTGCCCTTGCCGGGCCTGAACCCATGGCAAAATACTTGTCAACACTGACCTGCCAGCCAGCTTTCTGTGCACCAAGGCAGGATATCGAAGGATGATCGGTGCTTATGTCAATGAAGGCCAGTGGGATATCGCCCACTTTATGCACGGTAATACTTGAACTGTTCAAACCGCCCATACAGATATCTGTAAACATCAATCCCGCATCGTAACTACCGCTCACGTTCACGCCGCAGTCGATGACATTTGCTCCATTCTTCAGTTCAACAGTCTTAATCTTGAGCTCTTCAGCCTCATCCATCATATATTCTGCAATTTCAAGTCCCTTTTCATTAACACTTAACATCCAATCACCTACCATATTGGTTTAAGTCCATTCGTAAGATTAGGATATAAGGTTTTTGAAATGCATCGGCCAGGAATATGAACATTATGGACGACATATAAAGAACAGTGTATCATCATTCTCATTAACAACTGAAAAACCGTGTTTTTGATACATGTTGATAGCTTCAACAAGTGTTCTGTCAGTTTTCAATGTGACCACATGATAATGGATCCTGGCAAATTCAAGTGCCATTAAGAACAACTCCTTACCAAAACCCCGGCCCCTGAACTCCTGTTTCACATAAATACGTTTTATTTCACACTTTTTTGAATTTATCCTGCGAACCGCACCTGTCCCCACCACATCACCGTTAATGGTCCCTATATAGAACACACCGCCATTTTCAATGTAGTATCTGCAAATATCATCAAGGTCAGAATCCTTTACCGGATCGTACCCGAATCCTTCCTCTTCAAGCACACCAAAGACAAACTGCCTCACCTCGCTGGCCCGGTCAGGTGTGAACACCTCTATTCTCACAGCAGGTATCCTCACGACAGGTTTTTTCACAACAGGTATTCTCCGGGGTCGTTCAGGAAGTCAAGTGCGATGGTGGCCAGCATCCTGGTACCATCTACCAGCACGGCCTCATCGATGTCGAACCTGCTGGAATGGTTGCCTTCAGTAATACCCTTTTCTTCATTCCTTATTCCCAGGCCGATATAGACACCTGGTATCTCCTGAAGATAGTGGGCAAAATCCTCTGCCCCGAAAAGAGGTTCGATATCATCACCCACTGCAGGGAAATGCTCTTTAAGGAGCTTTAATACCTTTCTTGAGAACACCGGATCATTGACCAGAACCGGATACCCGTGCTCTATATCAAGTTCATAGGTCGGCAGTCCGGGGAAATCCTGCTTACCATACATCTCCATCAGTTCATCAAGGACCTGTCTTATAATATCCTCTATATCCTGTGTGTCCCTGTTGTCAAAGGTTCGAAAACTGCCCATTACATCTACTTCATCAGGTGTCCTGTTAAACTGGGACCCACCAGCGATCTTGCCAAAACCCAAAATGAACCTGTCTTTAGGTATCTTCATCTTGATCCTATCACAGATACACCCAATAAACCTGGCAGCGATTGCAATCGGGTCTATGACAAGCTCCGGGCTGAGATGATGTCCGCCCTTTCCTGTAATCTTTATATTCATGATATTGGATGTGGCCATGAACGGCCCGGGCCTGAACTTGATCTCGCCTGAATCAATGTAGCTCAAAACGTGATGCCCGATAATTGCATCCACTCCATCCAGGCCGCCGTCCCTGATAACATCAAGTGCCCCCCCGGGGGGCTGCTCCTCTGCAGGCTGGAATATCAATTTGACAGAACCAGGGAAATTATCCTTTTGCCGCATAAGATGCATGGCAGCCCCCAGCACCATTGCCATGTGGGCATCGTGCCCGCAGGAGTGCATAAAACCCGGGTGCTGTGAAATATATTCACTGTTAAACTGTGTCGGCTCCTCGACCACCTCAAGTCCGTCCATATCCGTACGCAGTGCGATGCATTTCCCTGGACCGTTGCCCTGTATTGTGGCAATAACACCGGTTTTTGCAATAAACTCTCCCTCAAGCCCTATCTTCTCCAGAAGCTCCATCACTGCCTCCTGTGTCTTGAACTCATGGAAACTTAACTCTGGTATCCTGTGCAACCGACGCCGTATCTCGATTATCCGGTCCTTGATCTCTTCATCATCTGTCAAGTGCATATAATCCTCATCCAGTCCCTGTTCATTCATCTAATCCCTGTTCATTCACCTGAAATAAACTGGCTCAGCCTTTTTATAGCATTCTGTTTATCCTTTTCACCCAGCCTGGCGGATTCCACTGCATCCTTCAGGGTGCTGATACTCTTATCGTACGTATCCCGGTCCACAGGAAACGGGAATCCATCCTTTCCACCGTGGGCGAAACTGTATTTCACAGGGTCGCGCCAGCTCGGCCGTGTACCGTAAACAAGGTCTGAAACCAGTGCAAGTGCGCGTATCTTTTGTGGCCCCATGCCCCTTAGCGAGACAAGTTCCTCGTAGGATGAAGGCTGGAGCTCATAGGCTTCCTTTAGCACCTTCATCCCCTTTTCTGTGATATCCATATCTATTATATGATGACGGGACGGCAGTGACAGTTCATCCACCCTTCTACCTGTGAGATCATCCAACCTGCTACTTGTGAAATCGTCCAATCTCGTCTGGTTCTTTTTACCGAAATACTGCCTCAGGTGCTCTGGACCGTCCAGTATCAGGTCAAGGCTTACTTCCTGTGTTTTATAACTCTCGCTTGCTGTCATGTCAAGCACATCGGGTTTAATATCATCCGATGCTATGCCGGAATGCGGCTCTTCTACAAAACTTTTCACTCCTTCTGATAACCACTGGTACCGCCTGGCATATGAATCGTTCATGCCCTGCTGGATAACGGTCCAGTCTCCTTTCTCGTCAAATACCAGGCAGTGGTGGTACAGGCTGTAATCATCCTGTATCAGGCTGTTGTCAACCTTTGCGCTCATCCTGCTTGCGTACTTGAGCTGCTCGATATCCGGGGTTGAAAGACTGAATACTTCAGCAGTCTGCTCTATTTCATCCAGTGTCTTCCTGGACGTCCTGCCTTTCCCGCCGCATACCTTGATGCCGTGCTCCTGGGGGTCGAGTGCAATTTTCAGGGCGCCGCAGGTGGTGGTGGTGGTGCCGGAACTGTGCCAGTCGAATCCGAGCACACATGAGAACGCCTGGAACCAGTAAGGGTCTGACAGCCGTCTTAGCATTTCATCCGGCCCGAAATCCAGCAATATGGCATCGCAGATACCACCTGCCAGTTTGACCATCCTGTTGAACAGCCATTTGGGTGCTGCCCCGCCGTGCAGGGGCAGGTTTGTAACTCCTGTGCGTTTCATTGGTGTGTATATGTTTGTGGACTGAAGGTTAAATCCATTGGCAATTGTTTAGGACAGGGGTGGTTAAAAATAATTCTTAGGAAAAGAACCGGGGCCAAAAGGGGACTTTTCAGTCATTTTGGAGTTTAGTAAATATTAACCACAGAGATCACAGAGATCACAGAGAAAGGTAAAAATGCTCTGCGCACTCCGCGTCCTTGGTGGTTCAAAGTTCACAGGAATCCACAAGGTTGGCTGCCACCTGCCGCCCTGACGGGCTGCGGTGGCAGGAAATGCGGAGAAATGGGGGCTATCGGGCAGTCATTAATAGTGGTTTCAATCTGAGAGTAATACTCTCTTGCATTCATAGGCTGATACCTGACAATATGTTCAATTTTTTATTCCAGTGATTCAATCCATTTTTTGCTGCATACCAATCAAAATAGTCATCGAGGTCGTCCAGATGCCCGGATTTAAATTTGTGCATGAAAATATCTGAACTCATCTGATATTTTGTCTCAAAATCTTTACATAAATCATAATACCTGGCTTTTTTATGTTTTGCGAGCCGCTCATCCAGAGCCAGAGCAGAGCGAATTACGTCGCTTACCTCCTGCATTGAAAAATTACTATTCACATTAACATTCAAAGCCATGACATTCTCTCCTTGGTGTAAATGTGCAATAAATTTATAAATAACCATTGGATGAAAATAATATTTCTAATCTGCGAATGGATATAATAAAAATTAACTGCAAAGTGCGAAAATATCGCAAAGATGAAGATTCCCGTTGAAAATTGACCCCTTTTTCCCACCAATTTTGACCCCCCCCTTACATGACTTTTCATACCTTTAATAGTTACTATTCTCCACCAGTTCCTCCTATCCTATCTTGTCCCTGTAGTAGCTCGCGCCCA
>JAUWRA010000120.1 GCA_030610815.1 Methanosarcinales archaeon | reverse complement strand
TTACATGTCATCATTTTATTGACTTCTTTGATTTCAACATCTCTGAGATTGCCTTTTTCTGATAGCTGAAATGCATCACAGTTATTATTAATATCTGTAAATATAGATTTAACTGTGATAGTCGGCTTTTTGTTGTAAGAGGGTCCATATGAAAGTATGTCGCTTTGCACTAAATTGATGAATACTTGATTTGATTAATAATTTTTGAATTGTTGCCATGGAAATATATACTTTATATACAATAAAAAAAGTAAAATAAAATAAAAAAACAAAGTTTAATTATTATATACGAAAAATATAATAAAATTATACTTTGTCTTGGTATATAAAGTATAAATTTCTCCTCAAATCTTGACACTAAAAAACAGACATTTCCAGTGGAAATGATGGGGATGGAGAGTCTGATAGTATAAAATAAATATCATACTATCAGTCAACAAACTACTACAGAATATAAACTATTACAAACTGTATATTTTAATCACTTACCGGAATAGTCTCAAGTTGTCCTGCAAGATTCCATATTAAAGTCCTCGTATGAAGAGGAAGATTCTGGTCAGTGCTTATATCATCCAGTATCCTTATGCTAAGAGCTGCTCTGATAGACTGGGAATCTTCTTCTTTTAGTAGTATAGTCCTAATTTCATCTGCAGATCGCCTGATATTTTTTGGGACCGAATCATCATTAATTATACGCTCAATAACTTCTGTGCATTGGTTGAAAATTTCATCTGGGTTTACCGACATTTTCATCATCTCTTAACTTCTATTGGAAAAACTTTAATTAAATTTTAATAAAATAAATAATTTGAATTTATTTTGCTTATATGTTGTGTTTTAGTTTGCTAAATTATAAAAACTAGCGCTCATTTTAAGTGTTCATATTACTTATAGTGTTTGAAGCGTTTCGGTGATAACATTGGAAAAAAGTGAAGAAGACATTAAACTGGATAAAATAGGAAAATTACTTGAACTGGGCGGCACTATGCTTGCAAACCACTGTGAATGTGGGGCTCCTCTGTTCAGGTACCACGGCAACGTAATATGTCCTATCTGTGATTCAAACTCAAAAGAACCTGCTGGATCCCAGGAAAAAATAGAAAAAACCCATAGAAAACCGGGGAAAAATCTTCCCTTGACCTCATCTCAGGTAGAACAGAAGATTCAGAAGGTACAGACATCTGAAGAAACGACACCCTTACCTGAAAATCAACATTTAAGTGAGGCTCCCAAATCTTCCACGAAGGTTCCACAGTCCTTCACAGAGGCTCAACAGGTAACTGCACAGCCCACAGGAACTCCCTCAAATATATCTCCAGAGACTTATGAGTTTATCAGCAATACAATTGTTAACAAAGTAGTCCAGCTCTGCCTGGACCTTCAGCGTGAAACAGACCAGAACAAGATTAAACAGCAAATGGAAGCCATTGAATCCGGCACAAGAGCTCTGAAGAATTTGAGATAATACTTACACACTAAAGAGATGATACTTATTCTCTGAAGCACAAGCAGGTGAACCAAAATATGAAAATAGTTGGAATATCAGGTAGTCCTAACAGCAAGGGTAATAACAGCAGGATGGTGGACCATTCACTGGCAATCGCAAAAGAAAATGGCTTTGATATCGAAAAAATATCCCTTGCCGATGTAAGCATTTCTCCCTGTACGGATTGTGGAGTATGCAAAAACGAAAAATCCTGCCCAATCGATGACGACATGAAAAAGATATATGAAATACTGGAATCAGCGGACGGATTGATCGTATCCTCACCTGTGTATTTCGGAACACTTTCAGGGCAGTTGAAGATGTTGTTCGACCGTACACTTCCGTTAAGAAGGAATGGATTTCTATTAAAGGATAAGATTGGAGCGGCCCTGGCTGTTGGTGGGTCACGAAATGGCGGCCAGGAATATACTATATGGTCTATCCATACCTGGATGCATATCCATGGAATGATCGTAGTGGGAGATAACAGTCATTTCGGGGGTATCGCACAAAAAGACGTAGATTCGGATGATGTTGGAATGAAGACTGTCGAAGATACAGTAAATAAATTATGCAGCACCCTTGAGAAGTTCGCATCAAAATAACTGATGAAGAGGCATGGTTATGAACGAGATACTTGAAATAATTGAGCAAGACCCTAAAAAAGATCCATCTGAGATAGCCCTGCTTACAGGGTATTCAGAAAAAGAGGTCAAAACACGCATCAAGGAACTTGAAGACAGCGGTATCATCCGGAAATATAAGGCAGTAATAGACTGGGACAAGGTCGGGGAAGAGTATGTCTATGCCATAATCGAGCTTAAGATCACACTGGGTGACAGGTCAGGATATGATACCATTGCCCATCGGATTGCCAGTTTTAATGAGGTTAGGTCCATACGTTTGATATCAGGGGATCATGACCTGTCATTGACAGTGAGGGGCAAATCCATGAAGGATGTGGCCTTTTTTGTTGCAGAGAAGATAGCAACACTTGACCAGGTGCAGAGTACTGTTACCCATTTCGTACTTAAGACCTACAAAGAGGACGGCGTACCCCTCTTCGAGCAGGAAAAATCAAAACGCCTTGCCATATCGCCTTAGGTTTAAAGTGATAAGCTAATGACTGATGTAAAAAAGTTCCTCTCAGACAAAATAAAGACTGTTCCACCCTCAGGTATCAGGAAATACTTTGACATGGTCATAGGGATGGACGATGTCATCTCCCTTGGAGTGGGTGAGCCGGATTTTGTGACCCCGTGGCACATCAGGGAGGCATGTATCTATTCATTGGAGAAGGGACATACATCATATACGTCAAATTCGGGTCTCATTGAACTCAGGGAGGCAATTTCGGATTCATTTCATAATGATTACGGTGTGGATTACAACCCCGAGGACCAGGTATTAGTGACCACAGGGGTCAGCGAAGCGGCAGACCTGGCCCTGCGTGCATTGGTAAACCCAGGAGATGAAGTAATACTCCACGAACCTTGTTATGTTTCCTATAAACCAAGTATTATACTGTCCGGAGGCACACCCGTCCCTGTATCCACAACCAGGGACAATGAGTTCAGGGTCACAGGTGAGCAGATAGAAGCAGCCGTTACCGAAAGGACGAAAGCAATTATTCTTAGTTACCCTAATAATCCCACAGGAGCTGTAATGCAAAAGCAGGACCTGGAAGAGCTGGCCGATGTTGTGGTGGAACATGACCTGCTGGTCATTTCCGATGAAGTCTATGACAAACTCACCTATAACGGGAAACACACCTGCTTTTCATCATTAAACGGTATGGAAGAGCGCACTATACTGCTAAACGGCCTGTCAAAGTCCCATGCCATGACCGGCCTGAGAGTGGGATATGCAATGGGGCCGCCCGGGCTTATCAGTGCCATGCTGCTCATTCATCAGTACACCATGCTGTGTGCACCTATCACAGCCCAGATGGGGGCCATAGAGGCACTGCGTAACGGTGAGGCCGAGATGCAGGCTATGGTAAGGGAGTATAACCGCCGCAGAAGGCTTTTTGTGACCGGACTGAACAGGCTGGGCCTGGACTGTTTCGAGCCCAGGGGAGCATTCTATGCTTTCCCTTCAGTCGAATCCACTGGAATGACTTCGTCACAGTTCGCAGAGGAACTGCTGCACCAGCAGAAAGTTGCAGTGGTTCCGGGAGAGGTATTCGGGCAGTCCGGTGACGGGTTCCTGCGGTGTTCCTATGCTTCCGGCCTGGACGAACTGAAAACTGCGCTTGAAAAAATAGAAGATTTCCTTTCATAAGATCCCTGAGATTAAGAGTAAAATAATCACAATTGAGGCCCCTTATGGAAAAAGACGAAAAAGATGAAAGATTCATAAATGCAGAAATGCTTATCAGCCGTTGTTTTATTGCATCAGCCCAGAGCATGTTTGGAGAATCCTATAAGACTATGATCAGGAATATCCCGGTAAAATACGGCCGCACCATTGTTGAACACTTGCTGGATGGCAATGAGATCGAATGGCTGGATGGCAATGAAAAACTGATACATCTTTTCAAATCTGCTATTAGTGCTGATGAAGTGGATGTAAAGATCGATAACAATACTGTCTTATTGACTACAAAAGGATGCGATCATCACAAGGGATTGATTATTGCAGAAAAATTTGAACTGGATAAACTCGGGTTATGTCCTGTGGGTATTATTAGTACATGTTTAATTGAATATGTGCTGGGCACCCACGTCAAGGGTGTGGATAAGGATCCAGGCAAGTATGACGAAACCGGCATCTGTACAATACGGTTCGATCTGGTAAATAAAGATTAGTGGAAGACGAGGAACTGCCAGCCCTATCTGAAAAGCGACCCGGCGCCCGATAAGGATTTGCCGCTACTGACTGCTGCTACTGACTTGCCGATAAGAACTTGCTGCTAAGAGCTTACCGATAAAAGTTTAACTCATCTGCCAAAGTCAATTTTTTCCATTTTCTCCAGTATGAAGGACAAATTCCTTCCTATCAGGAATAATAATCCAAGGATCAGGAACACCCACATCATAAACTTCCTGTCTGTGTACAGGGAGACAAACGAGCACAGCATTGAAACATAGATACCAATGTTTAAGAATATATTCATCTTCCGGACCGGGGTCATTTCCTTCATTTTTTCACTTCTGCATCACTATGGTCAATATATCCCCGTCCATTAATATATGTTCCAGGCCGGCCCGCTGTCCCGCATGTTTGGCAGATATGCCCCAGACCTGGGCATACCTGAACCTCTTTTTGAAATCGCGATGGATATTATCACAAATATTACCCACATTCACACCACCCCTAACGATCATGGGCTCATCCAGGTCAGGGGGCTGACCCTGGGGTTTCATAAAGATACGGATGAATTTTAGCTGGTCGAAGATAGCATCCTTCAATGTATCCAGATTCTCGTCCTGGTCTGCAGAAATAAGTAATGCATCAGGGAAACGGGCCCTGACATCAGCTATATGCTCATCATCGGCCAGGTCGACCTTGTTGACAACTGTCACAGCCCTGATATACCTGCGGTTGCCCAATAATGCGTCAATGAACTCGTCAATACCCACCTGGTCACGGATGAGCACATCGGCATTGTGGATCTTATATTCCTTTAATATGGACAGTATGATATACCTGTCAAGTTCGGTTTCAACAGTGGAATTGATACTGACACCGCCCCTGAACTTCCTTATTACCTTCACGTCAGGTCTCTTTGTATTGACCCTGATACCGGCATCATATAGTTCATTTCTAAGTATTTCCAAATGCCCGGTCTGGAATACGTCTATTAAAAACACTATCAGGTCGGCGTTGCGGACCACTGATATGACTTCTTTTCCCCTGCCGCGACCCGATGCCGCACCCCTGACCAGCCCGGGTACATCAAGTATCTGGATGGTGGCATCTTTGTGGAACATTGTGCCAGGTATCACGTCCAGTGTGGTGAATTCGTATGCCGCTATCTTGGATTGGGCTCCGGTCAACCTGTTCAGTAGTGTTGATTTGCCCACTGACGGGTAGCCCACCAGTACTACGGTCGCATCTCCTGATTTCCTGACCGAATACCCTTCACCGCCTCCTTTGGACGAGGCACGCTTTTGCACCTCTTCTTTCAGGCGGGACAGTTTTGCTTTCAGTTTACCAATATGGTGTGAGGTAGCCTTGTTGTAGGGGGTCTTGCGTATCTCATCTTCTATGTCTGTGATTTCTTCGTCAAGGCTCATTTCGATTCTATAACCGCTGGTGTCAGCATTAAGATTTTCCCAGTCGTGCCAGAAGAGGGTCAGTAATACCTACACTTAAAAAAGCGCGTTTTCGTCTCATACACGACTCGCATACGCCGCAGGGTAGTGGTCCGCCCGTGTAACATGACCATGAATATTCCAGAGGTGCCTGTATCTTAAGCCCCAGCCTTACTATTCCTTCCTTATCAAGGCCTGCGAGGGGTGCGAATATGGTAGGATGGTTCATGGTGCCGTATTCCATAGTCCTGTCAAACAGTTCCATGAACTCAGGTGTATTGTCAGGGAATGTGGCTCCCTCTTCTGCATCGAATCCCACCACGATATGTTCCAGTCCGTGCTCCTCGGCAAAGGCAGCGGCAATCGACAAAAAGACCATATTTCGCGCCGGAACCCAAACGCTGCGGGCGCTCTCTTCTGATATTTCCAGGTCGTCCAGGTCATTGGCAGACGGGGTGGGCAGTTCATCGTTTCCTGTGAGTGCGCCGCCAAAGTCCCTGTACCAGGGCAGGGGGATCACATGGTGCTCACAGCCATATTTGCTGCAGATGGCTGCAGCGTTCTTGATCTCGATGGTGGCCGCACGCTGCCCATAATCGAATGTGAGGCAGATCACGCTGCCAAAGGTGTCCAGGGCCTGCTTGAACGCCACAGTGGAGTCCAGGCCCGAGGATAGTAATGCTATTGCGCCTGTCATGGTGAGGGATTAAAGGTTTGGATAGATAAAATAGATTGGTGTGTAATCAGTCGCTGTAGAACCTTACTGGGTAGTATGTTACTTGCGAGTAAGTATATTTATTTGACAATATCAAGGTAAATTTCGTCATGAATTCCAAATCTAAAGGTCACGAAACACATCGTATAAGATATAAGAACCTCCCATACCCAATAAACCATCCCACTTGACATACCATCCCCATGTACCCTTTTCCATAGCGATAACCTTTAAATATCGATAACACGCTTAATTCAATAGTCCTATGGCAACAATACCCGAAATCTTCAATCTGGAAATGCTTAACATCTCAGTGGAAAAGCTCGGCCTGTTCTTCATCATCATATTGCTGACCTACATAGTCAGATTCCTTTTCCTGCATATCATTGAGAAGAAAATAGTACTCCTCACACAAAAGACCAGTACCGAATTTGATGACCTGATAGTAAAGGTCTCAAAAGCCCCACTGGGTTACCTGATATTGCTGCACGGTTTCTACTTTGCCACAATCTCATTACAGCTCCCTGAAACGATAGGAGTCGTAAATATCGCAACTATTGTCCAGAATGTATATGTGCTGATCCTGTCATTCATCCTTTTGTATTACTTATTCAAGCTCATTGATGTGGTAGGCCACTTCATCTACAAGGCCACAGAAAAGACCGACAATAAACTGGATGACCAGCTCGCACCCCTTATCGTAAAAAGCCTGCGTATATTTGTGATCACCCTGGGCATGCTATTCATCCTGAACAACTTCGGGTATAACATCGCGTCCCTGCTGGCAGGCTTAGGTATAGGCGGCCTGGCCTTCGCCCTGGCTGCCCAGGATACTGTGAGCAACTTGTTCGGCTCCTTCACCATCTTCTCTGACAAACCCTTCCACATAGGCGACTGGATAAGAATAGGCGACTTTGAGGGTACAGTGGAAGATGTAGGTTTCAGGTCCACCCGCATCCGGCGGTTCGATCAGGCCCAGGTCACGGTTCCCAACAGCCAGTTCATCAAGAACGGGGTGATCAATTATACTGCCATGAAAAAGCGCAGGATAAAGTTCAACCTGGGGGTAACTTATGGTACTACTGCCATCCAGATGACCGAAGTGGTAGAGGGCATCAAGCAGATCATCAAGGAAGACCACCACTTCGACCATAACTTCTATATGGTACATTTCACTGATTTTGGTGACTTTTCCCTGAACATCTTCGTCTACTGTTTCACCAAGACTACGGTGTGGGACGAGTACCTTACTGTCAGGGAAGAATTCCACCTGAAGATAATGCAGATGCTGGAAGAGATGGGCGTGGAGATAGCCTTCCCCACACAGACGGTGCATATTGAAAAGGCATAGAAAATTGCCCATTCTGAACATTTAAAGTTTTGAAATCCGTGTCAATACTAATATATACAATTACATCAAATGTATTAAACATGGAGACAGTAACCACTCGCCTTTCAGAAGATGAAGTATTAAAATTGGACTGGCTGGCCCGGTTCCAGCATACCAGCCGATCACAG
>JAUWRA010000166.1 GCA_030610815.1 Methanosarcinales archaeon | reverse complement strand
GTGGGCGCGAGCTACTACAGGGACAAGATAGGATAGGAGGAACTGGTGGAGAATAGTAACTATTAAAGGTATGAAAAGTCATGTAAGGGGGGGGTCAAAATTGGTGGGAAAAAGGGGTCAATTTTCAACGGGAATCTTCATACCATTCTGTGTTGATCCGTGAAATCCATGTCTTTTAATTTATTTTCAGACACGGATTAACACCGATTTACACGGATTTGACCTTATGTGAGGATGTGGTGTAACATACCATTCTGTGTTGATCCGTGAAATCCATGTCTTTTAATTTATTTTCAGACACGGATTAACACCGATTTACACGGATTTATTGTTAATTGTGATCGGTTAAAATTTTCAGATTTGTTTATCCATCACACGGCGTTTTACTTGCACAGAAGTTCCAAAATTTATCAGAAGACCAACTTCAATTCCAGTGGCTTTAAGATAATTTACAAGTTGAACTTCATGGATGCCAGACAATTCTTTAATCGCCTTGATCTCAATAATCACTTTATCATCAACAGTAATATCAGCAATATAATTTCCCACAACATCACCAAAATAGTATACCTTAATGGGTTTCTCCACCTCAACTATAAAACCCAATGATTTCAGTTCAATTGCAAGCGAATTTTGATAAACCTTCTCTAAAAAACCTGATCCGAGAGTATTGTGCACCTTATAGGCAGCTCCAATGATTTTTTCAGTAATATGGTGATGCTTTAACTCTGCCATAAAATATTATCTCCAATTCTTCAATAATCTGTGTAAATCCGTGTTAATCCGTGTCGGAAAAACTTATTGATATGCGTTCTCTTCCCTGTATTTCTCCACCATTCCCCCCGCCCCCAAGATTTCAGTGTCGCACCCCATACCCTGAGGCTGCTCCTATGATGGATGGATGTGCAGGGGTGTGGTGGAGGTTGTGCGGGAGGCAGTTTTGCGGGTGTCGGGCTCCGGCTGAAATATATTAGTAAAGTTATTATAATAAATATGTGTTTATCTGTGGTTCCTTCTTTCTTCTCCCTGTGTTTTTTCACTATCATCCCCGCCCTCAAAAAACTCCCGAACGTCCCCGCATCGCTCCATTCCCCGTCCAGTACCACATGGTCGTCCAATGTCCGCTGTTGAGTATTTTTCAGGCACTTGCAAGTTCTTTTTCAACTAATTTGCTGGCAAGATAATCAGCAGAAACGCCTTTTTTCTTTGCATCTTCTTGTAGTAATCTTGCACTATTCTCATCAAGTTCAATCAAATAGTGTCTCTTTTGAATATCTACTTCTATTTCAACCTCTTCCAGTATATCAAGATAATCAGTACTGTCGTGACTCTCCCAGAACTCAGCTGCTTCTTCATATGTTTTGAATTCGTCGGGGATTTTTTCATCTTTTTTTAGCATTGTAGTACCTTTGTTCTTTAAGTGTCATATCTCTTGCTGAAATAATAAGACCTTCCATAGATTGTTTGTAGATAAATACTATAAAAAGATAACGTCCACCATTCGTTTTGCCATATGCAACATAGACATTTTCACCTATTACCATACCCCTACTTGCACGCCGGAAAATAGCCCCTGAAAGTAGAGCATCTTCAACCTCATCGATAGTGAGATTGTGCTTCTCTTGAATTTTTATTGTGAACTTATCCATCCAAATAATCTTTCTTAACCGCAAGAGATAGTCCTTCCCATATTTTAAATGCACAAAATAGTTATGTTCATTTTCTAATCAAATTTCATGTTCGGTAGATTCAAGCTTATCTGATAACAACTAAGTTAAATGTAGTTATTTTTCTCCCTGTACTTTTCCACCATAATCCCCGCCCTCAACAAGCTCTCGAACGTTCTCGCATCAGTCCGGTACCCGTCTAGCACGCTCACGCAGGACCAGAAGCACAGGTGACCAGATATGCAGCTCGCACAAGAACACCACCGAAAGCAGCAGTGCAGCAAGCCCTCCGCCGCTGGTATATTACTCAGCTGCCTTTGGACTTGGTAGCATCGATCGATACCTAAATATCCTTACATTCAAGATATCTGCCACGAATGTCGCACATCCCCCTCTCTGGGTTCCAAGTACTTAAGATTCACTTCATTTTCCATTATGCCGCTTATGATATTGAGTAGCTGGTTGACAGTGGGCCGTGTCCCGTTGGATCAAACCTCCATATTTACTCAGGGAAATGTGGAAATAAAACATATTCATAAATGGTATTACTGGGCATCACATAGCAATATCAAAAAATCCATAAACTAAGAAAAATAATAAATAAGCATTATAATGGAATTGTGGAAGGATAAATCAATAAAATCAAAACTGCATTCAAAAGATTGTATGGATTCAAAACCGAAAGATACAGAGAGACTATGATTTATCGTATGGATGGTTAGTTAAATTTACCTACACAAAGTTGAAAGAACCAACATATATATTCCGGTAATAACCAATTATAAAAAATTTAACATGAACATAATACAAACCATTGACCTCACAAAACGGTATAAGATAAACAATATCGCCATAGATGCCCTTCAAAATGTGAACCTCAAAATAGAGGAGGGAGAATTTGTAGCCATTAACGGACCCAGTGGTTCAGGCAAGTCTACCTTGTTGCATATGCTGGGCTGCATCGACCGTCCCACCTCTGGTAAAATCTATATCAACAATACAGACACTTCAACGCTATCATCAAAGGCACTGGCTAAGCTCAGGCTAAGGCAACTGGGGTTCGTATTCCAGCAGTTCCATCTCCTGCCCACTCTCACCGCTTTCGAGAACGTGGAACTTCCGATGCGTGAGGCAGGTGTACCTGGAAAAAAAAGAAGGGAAAGGACCAAGTCATTGCTGGAATCGGTAGGGTTGGGCAGCCGGACCAGGCATATACCCTCCCAGTTGAGCGGCGGGGAACAGCAGAGGGTGGCCATTGCCAGGGCACTGGCTAACAGGCCGGCCATCGTATTTGCTGACGAACCGACCGGTGAACTGGATTCCGGCACAGGGGAACGCATCCTGGACATATTTGAATCCATAAACCGCAAATCCCTTCAGACAATTATTATAGTAAGCCATGACGAATCAGTAACTTCCAGAGCACACAGGGTCATTCACCTCAAAGACGGGAGAATTGTGCAGTGACATACCTGAAGATGTCGTTGAAGAACCTGCGCCGCCGTCGATACCGGACACTCTTTACCATAACAGCCATCGGTGTTGCCATCGCCCTGATGGTACTACTGACATCGGTAAGCCTGGGGCTGAAAGAGAACAGCGCCGCCTTCGGTTCCATAGATTTCTGGGTAGTGCCCGCTGACTCGGACATCCTGGACCCGGTATTGGGTTCGGGGCAGACTATGCTGGGTGATGTCCACAGTGAGATAGAAACCCTGTTCCTTGACCCAAGGGTCAAAGGGGCAAGTCCTGTGCTGAACAGGGTGGTATATGCATATACCAATGATCCAAATGAGACCAGTGTGGTGCTTGCAACTGGTGTGATCCCTGGCGCAATTGATGTTATGCCGGCTAAAGCAAGTGGTTTTACAGGCGGTGACCCATACTTCTTTGGGGGAGGATGGACCGATGAAGCTGTTATTAACAGGCAGATGGCAGACCTCCTTGGACTGGATGTGGGAGACCGGTTGAACCTTGATATTTCAACCGGAATCTTTGCATCTCCAAAGGGCTTCAAGGTGGTCAATATCATAGACACAGTGGATTATTCTGGAATTCCTGTTGTAGTGATCCATCTATCTGAATTACAGTATATTACCGGAAACCTGGAAGGTGACAGGGCAGACCAGATCCTGGTTGAAGGGCCTGATGCAGGACCCCTTCTGGAAAACCTCTACCCTGACCATCTTGTATTATCAGTCTCTGAATATACTACTTTCAAGATAATAAGTGACAAGCGCATCCTGGCAACAGCAGCAGCCACAGCCCTGGTCTCTTTTATCCTTGGGATGTTGTTTATCGGCACGACTATGGTGATGTCGATTAGTGAACTGGAGGGTGATATGGCAGTAATGAGCGCCATCGGCATCTCAAGGATTTCCATTCTAAAATTAGTATTCTATGAATCATTGTTCCTTTCGGCAGGGGGAGGTATCACAGGAGTACTGCTGGCCGTGGTCGGAAAAGTGTTTTTGAATAATATACTTACCAGGGTTATCGGTCTCAATGTCAGTCCTGCTATCGATCCCATGTTGCTTATCGGGGGTTTCACCGTATCGATGGGTGCAGGAATATTCACAGGTATAATAGTCGCCCTGTTAATGAAACGGCCTGATATGACCAGGGCATTTTGAACTAAGTTTTCAACACTCTCCTCATATCCAATACCTCTTGAGCCTCCCCTACAGTCCTGATAGTAGCCTCCCTCTCAACCAGTTCCACCACTGTCCTGAGATTGAGGGGTATGCGCCCCTCAAAATCCCCATCTCTTATTTCTTTCTTGAATATACTGCAATCAGTACTCCCATAATCCCCTGCAGTAGCCCGAATCCGGGTATCCCCTTGTCCGAAGTTGAAGCAGCTTCAGGTGTGGGCGTGGGATCAGCCACTGTACCGGAATCAGGTGTGGCAACAGGTTCCCCTGTACCAGAGTCCTCAACCTGCCCCAGTATCATAAATGTAGAGAATCCAGGG
>JAUWRA010000083.1 GCA_030610815.1 Methanosarcinales archaeon | reverse complement strand
CAACACCCATTTTCAAATCGAATGATGTTTATCAGAAATCGTATCTTGTACCTTGGTTAGGCAACAAGAGACTTCGCTTTGATTGGATATCCTGATTATGGTTCAATTATGAGACATAAACACTTGACGAAAATCGGTGTTAAATTATAAATAAAAGGTAATTTCAATAAATTTAAGTAGGATGTCTGAATATATCTTATTGTGCTGATTAGACAATCAAGTACATAAAAAGAAGTGTATGGGGTTTTGGCACATTCCGATAAAGATCAGGCCGAAACCCCACTATGCCCGAAAGCAAAATCATGTTGGCTTTAAATGTATTTAAAACTTGCTGGTTTTGCCTCCGGGAGAAATAATATGGAGGAAATAAGAATATGAAAAGAAAAGGAATTAGAATTGCAGCAATGTTTATGGTAATGCTAGTTATGAATATGTTTGTGGTCATGCCGGCTATGGCATGTGCATCAGAAGGAACATACGGTGAAGAAGCCTGTAGTGACAAAACAATTGTAGGGGAAATTGTTGAATTAAAAGGCAACGATAAAAATCAACTCCTCGATAGAGCACTTGGGGACAAAACAATCATAAATCTTAAAGAAGAACTAAAGAAAGATGGATTTAAACAAAAAGATATTGAAACATATAGCCTAGAAGTAATTCCAGAAAATGGATCTGTTATTAATGCCAAAATTGCAACATTTAAATTTGAATCTGCTAAGGGGGATATTGATGAATTAACTTATGTTTACAATGAACAGACTGGTGAAAGTTTTGCAATACGTGGTGCGCCCGGTTGTCCACAATGCCTAGCATTGATTGTATTGTTTGGATTTGGATGCTTTGCCTGGTGTGTATCAGCAGGAGTACTAACCATGGGGGTTGCTTGTGTAGGATGTCTTGCAGCTGCAGCAGTTGTATCATTATGCACATGTTATACATGTGGATGTTCATTAGGATTTGAAGAAGCTTGCGATATGGCAGACCAATTCGATTGTTGAAAGGAGAGAATGCCTGATGACTAAAATGAGGAGATACATTCCACTCATCATTTCTTTTTTTATAATATTTTGGGTCTTTTATGGATTCTTTATTGATTCATATTATTATAAAGAAATAATATTGGGAAGTTTTGCCGCACTGTTTGCAGCCATCGGAATGCATAGACCAGAATATAGTAGGTTCTGTAAATATATAACTGCTTTATTCATCTCTGCGACTACTTTTGCATCATATCTTACTACAAATAATCACTATATTGCAATACTTGGCATTATATTCTTATTAATGGTCATAGCAAAGGACCTAAAATCATTAAATTAAGATCTGGAGGAATACATGAAATTTAAATTATTTTTAATATTCATCACATTATCCATGTTAACTGCTGGATGCATCACAAATTCCCAACATACTACTCAAGAAAAATATGATTTAAAGTATGATTTTGAAAAGGGTAAACAGTATAGCTATCAGGTTCTAGCTACAATCGAAAAACCAAGCACAAAAGTTTCTGGAACTACCGAGGTTCATGTGGTAAACACAGAGAACAATCACATAAATTTAAAAGTGCTAACTGAAACAACGGCTAATACCAAATCAGAAGCAGAAGAAACTTACTACATAAATATGAGCACACGTGGCAAAATCACAAAACTAAGTTCTAATAATTTAATAGTACCAGAAATACAACTCGAATTGGTACCAATACTACAATACCCAGAAAAAGAGTTTGCAAAAGGAGATATCTGGAATTCATCTTTTAACAAAAATGATAGCTTCTTTATAGACGATAATTTGGTTGAGTATACTGTATTTGGAAACAATACATACGAATGTTTAGGCCAAGATGAAATATCAGTAAATGCTGGAAAATTTGACTGTGTAGCTATTGGAACCACCACAAATTATATTCTCGATGTTGAATTTAAATCTGAAAATAAATCAATTCACTTAAAGACAATAGGCACCACACTAGGAGAAAACTGGATTGATTTGGACAGAGGAATTTTGATTAAGTCGGAATACAATCTCGACAAAAATACAATAACAAATTATTCAGAAATTTACAAAGAGATTGGTATTGAAAATGCCTATCGTGAGACCCCTCTAAAATCATACATCACTAGTGAACTATTAAACATCGAAGGAAATTAATGAAATATGGAATGATGACAATGGCCATGGCACCCATGTTGCAGGCATCATTGCTGCCCGTAATAATTCTATTGGGGTACTGGGAGTGGCCCCTGGTGCAGAACTTTATGCAGTCAAGGTCCTGGATCAATATGGAGGCGGCCGTATTTCCGATGTGATCGAAGGTATCGAATGGGCAGTGCAAAACGAAATGGACATCATCTCTATGAGTCTGGGCACCACTCAATATTCACAGGCATTAAGTGATTCATCAGCCAATGCATACAATACAGGGATACTCCTGGTGGCATCTGCAGGCAACAATGGAGATGGGAACCTGAGCACGAATGATGTTATGTACCCGGCAAAATTAGATTCCGTTATCGCTATATCTGCCATTGACCAGAATAACATGGCTATGTCCTGGAGCGCAGACGGTAGCGAAGTAGAACTGGCTGCACCGGGTGTGGGTATCTATTCCACATGGCTGGACGGAGGTTATTATTCAATGAGCGGGACCTCGATGGCGGTGCCATTTGTGAGCGGGGTGGCTGCGCTGATGATGCAGGACAATGCTGATGCATCACCTGATGAGGTTAGGGCAGCGATGGCCTACAATGCGATTGATTTGGGTGTGCAAGGGAGAGATAATGTATATGGATTTGGGTTGGTGCAGGCGATAGGTAATTGAAATCCATATATTTTTAAGAAATAGTGACACGTTCCGCTTACATTGTAGTATTCCACCATATTCTGATCTTCCAATGTCTTGATGTGGTGTTCAACAACTCCTCAGTTCAATCCGACTTTTTATATTATTTACGTAGGATAGCTGCCCGGGTTTGAACTGACAAAACTGTATATTCTGCTCTTGTTCGCGTTATTCAAAATGTTAGATTTGTGTACTGTCCTGTATCTGCCTAAAATGTAAAAAAATCTTATTGAAAGCAGGGTCTCTGGAGCAGAGATTATCTGTGTGGGGATCAGCCAGGGATTAAACAACCAGTATGGGATCGTTTTAACTTCAAGTTCATTCACCTCTTCGCAATACACCGAAGCGCCCGGTTCTTTGCTCAAAGAAGGGCGAATAGTGTACTCGGTAGCTGCCACTGATGTTGAAATCGAAACCAAAAATAAGAGGCATGCAACGAGAATCCTCACCGCCTTAGTGCTGATACGCGTTGAATGTGTGAATGCCTATTGGAATATGTGAATACCTGCAGGAATATCCGGGTAACTCTTAATCGTACTCTCTCCAGGTCCGGCCGCATTTGGTGCACCTGAAGAACCTGGTCTCACTCTCATCTGCCGACCTTAGTTGCCTTAGCCACCAGTAAGCAATTTTGTTACCGCATTCCTCACATTTGACCTTGATAGTAGGAAGCCCTGCCGCCTCATCGCCCTCCAGGACCGTGACCTCTCTTTCCTTGAATTCCTTTTTTTCAATGATCCTTTTGGTCTTCTCTTTCTCAAAACCGCATTTCCGGCATTTCATCATGCCGCCGGAGGGCATCATCATACTTTTACATTTAGGGCAAAATTCCATTATATTTTACTTCCTTTTCCTGGTATTACAGTACTAAAATGATCTATGTAACTATGTAAAATGTTCGATAACTTGCACTTTTATTGTCACTAATGAAATATCTGCCCTTCAAAGGCAAATACCTCAGTATCAGACTCGAACCATGCATCAGGGGATAGCCCCGCCTTCATGCAGGTCTGGCCCAGGAACTCCTCTGCATCAAAATCATTTTCTACAGCCACCTGGGGCAGCAATAGTCCCGAATACGGCCCCTTTTGCACGATCAGTCCATGCCTGCCCACTTCTATCTTGCCGGGCAGTTCTTCAGGTCTTGCTTCCAGCCGGTGCGGCGTAGTAAGCACTGTGACCTCGATCTCCAGACTCTCCAGTTCATTAAGAGTGACGGGCATGAACCTGGGGTCTTCTGTGGCAGCATTAATGGCAGAGATCACAATTGCTTCACCCAGCGGCATGACCGGGTAAGGCCTGCCGATACATCCACGCAGTTCTCTGCGGGGGCCGGACCTGTTATTTAAAGTGACGAATACGCCCCTGTTATTCCGGAATACAGGTGGGAGACCAGGGACACCGTCGGGCTTGATCACTTCACCACTGCCCAGATATTCCTCAATGGCAGTACGTGCCAGTTCCAGGGCAGTCTGCCCTTCATCCGATGTTAGCAATTCAGTCATAACAATTTTAATTATTGGACTCAGGCGAACATGCCTTCCGGGATTTCTTCATGCTCGTCAATGATCACCTTGTGGTAGGCATCAATAAAATCATTCATTTTAATAGTCCTGTCCCGCCTGCGTATCACGAACATGCCCGCTTCTGTGACGATGGCCTTTATGTCAGCACCGGTCAGGTCATTGGTCAACTTCACCAGCTTGTCAATGTCAACATCATTGTCCAGGGCCATTTTCCTGGTATGTATCTTAAATATTTCCAGCCTGCCTTTTTCATCTGGCAAAGGTATCTCGATGATCCTGTCGAACCGTCCCGGCCGTAGCAGGGCAGGGTCCAGCAGGTCAATACGATTGGTGGCCGCAATTATTTTCACTTCACCCCGCTCCTCAAAACCGTCCAGTTCGGACAGGAGTTGTACCATGGTCCTGTTTACCTCGGCTGACCCGGTTGTGCCGTCGTGTGTCCTGTGCCCGCCCACGGCATCGATCTCGTCTATGAAAATAATACATGGTGCCTTATCCCTTGCCATCTGGAACACATCACGTACCAGCCTTGCACCTTCTCCTACGTATTTCTGGACAAGTTCAGAACCTGACATCCTGAGGAATGTGGCATTGGCCCGGCTGGCCACCGCTTTGGCAATGAGGGTCTTACCGCTGCCGGGTGGCCCGTATAGAAGTATGCCTGTTGGTGGTTCCACACCCACATCTCTGAACAGGTCCGGATCGGTGAGCGGGAGTTCAACTGTTTCCACTACTTCCTGGATCTGTTGGTCAAGCCCGCCTATGGAACTGTAATCCACATTTGGTGCCTCGATCAGTTCCATGACCCTGGCCCTTAGGTCAGCTGGTTTTGCAAGTAATTTAACGATCACAAAATTATTATTCACCGCAACCCTCATACCGGCTTCAAGTTCATCTGCCATTTCAGGCGGGACCCGGGTGATAACTTCCTGGTTGCTGCCATGCTGGCGTAGTAGTGCCATATCATTGATAACTTCCATTACCGATGCAATGAACTGGGGTGGTAGTTTCAACTGGTTTACCTGTTCCTTGAGTTTCTGTATGGTCTGCAGGTAATTGCTGTTGGCTACAGCAGCATCAAGCAGTCGTTTCTGGAGCTGGTCGTTCTGCTCATCAAGTTGCTCGATCTTTTTATTTAATGATTGTACATCATCGTCCTGTGTATCCGGGGTATTTACGAAACCCGTTTCACCAGAAGACTTGACTATTGTATTATCCATAGGATACAAAATTTGATATTATACGATATAAATGTTAGTATAATGGTCTAAATATATTTTTTGAGACAGCCCGTACATGTAAATAATTATCCATTTACATCTTGCGTTCACATTTTAATATTTGCAAGTAATTTCAATGGATACTATTATCTATAATACATGGGTAACTTAAGATATTATCATAATCATAATGAATATATGTAGTTAGTGTTATTATAGAATTATAAAATCAAGGGATGAATCATAATGGAAGAAAATACAGAGGATATTAATGATGGATTGGATCGCGTTCCAACCGGGATAATGGGTTTTGATGAGCTTTGTGGAGGCGGCCTGTTAAGGGACCACACATACTTGATATCAGGAACTTCAGGTTCGGGAAAAACTATTTTTGCGCTTCAATTCATTTACAACGGCATCACCAAATACAATGAGAGCGGTATCATAGTAGCAACAGAGGAGCGGCCCGAGCATATCAGGGAAAATGCAAAAGCATTCGGCTGGGACCTGAAGGGCCTGGAGGATGATGGAAAACTTGCCATTATTGATGCGGCGTCCACCAAGATCGGCATCCCATCACAGGAAAAATACGTTGACGTAAGACCCTTTGACATGCGTTCCATGATGGACCAGATCATAATGATCCAGGAAGAGATCGATGCCAAGCGGGCAGTAATAGATTCGACTACATCCATTGGATTCTATCTGCAGGACCCGGCCAAGATACGTGTGGAACTGTTAAAACTGTCCACCACCCTGGAAATACTGGGCCTGACTTCAATCATGACATCCGAAGTTGTAGATGATGATCATCCCAGCCGTTTCGGAGTGGAGAACTTCGTGACCGAGGGAACAATTGCCCTGTATTACAAGAGGATGGAAAATGTAAGGGTGCGCAGCCTTGAAATATTTAAGATGCGCGGCTCTGACCACAGCAAGAAGATCCATCCCTACGATATTACCAAAAATGGAGTCGTTGTGCATCCGCACGAAGAGGTCTATACAGTATTCTCATAACAACTATACAGCCCAGTAATGGTTGGGAACGACTATACGGTACCAGTGATGGCAGCTAACTTTATTTTCGGCTGCATGTAGTTTTTTTACTAATACTTATTATTTAACATCTGTTGTAAGAGATGCCGAATAGGTTGTTTTTTTGAAAAAATTAACAGCATTATTCTGCATACTGTTCTTCATGCCCACATTCAATACATTTGTAAATAAAGAGTTTTCGGCCCAGGTGGTCAAACCGTTTCAGTGATGGATACCTGAACCGGTTCATTTTCCCTTCACATTTCTTACAATGATTTATCATAATATCAATAAAGTATATTGTAGTTACTATATATCTATTTTCAGGTGAGTGTTCGGATACTGATTTTCAGGTTATCACGTAATGCTTTCTGTAATTTATCACCAATATCAGAGTCCTTGACAATCCTGATATCACCTTTTCGCCCCACAGTAGCAGTAAAGATATGTTCCCCCTCCACTATCACTTCCACGTCCGCCCCGGCCACTCCACACGATCTCAATATAATGTGTTTCTTCTTCAATGAGATATCAGGAACCATTGTCTTTCCTGATTCCCCCCCTTTTGACACCTGGGCGCTGTCCAGGGGTCTAACATCTATATGGATACCCAGTCTTTTTTCCATCGTTTCGATGTTCCTTCCGCCCTTGCCTATCACTTCAGGGATGTCGATGTCATTGACCCACAAGGTGGCCCTGTCATCCCCGCTCAATTCAACCTTAACAGGCCCGTGCACCTTACGGCGAAACTCGTCGCGTATGCGTTCTGCAGCCAGTCCCCATGCAGAGGGGGCAGCCTCCCCGGTTCCTGCTGTGGGCATTATCACTACCTGTTCACCGTATGTATATATCTCGAACTCGGTTCTGCCGCTCTCAAAGTCAGTCACCGCGATCACCGGGCGAGCCAGGTCGGATTCGGTCATACCATGAGGCACTTTAACAGTGAACTTGATATCCTGCACACTTGCCACTTCTCCCTTGTCAATGAATATCACCGTATCCACTACCTGTGGTATCATACCCAGGTCCACCCTGCCTATAAGCCTCTGGATAGCATCCACTGGCCTGTTGGCATGAACCACACCCACCATGCCCACTCCGGCCAGCCTCATATCAGCGAACACCTGGAAATCCGTGGTCTTGCGCAACTCGTCGTAAATAGTATAGTCAGGCCTGACAAGTAGAAGCAGATCTGCTGTCTTCTCCATACTCCCTTCCAGCGGCGAATACTGGGTGATCGCATCTTCTACTGACAGGTCCCGGGGTGATTCCATTGTCTTGACGATCTTGTTACAGCTTTGGAGGAACTCTGCCACCCCTGCAGCGAATGTGGATTTTCCAGCCCCTGGCGGACCTGCTATAAGTACACCCCGCTGCTGGCCTGCCAATCGCTGCTTCAGTTCCCCTGCCATCCTGTAATCGTCCATGGACACAAATGCTACCGGTCGCACCGCAGTGATCTCCATGCCGTCCGAAAAGGGCGGGGAGGCGATTGCGATCCTCATGTTCCCAAGCTGGAGCACTGTCGCACCGTCGTATTCCATCTCTATAAAGCTGTCGGGGTCCCTTCTTGTCCTTTCAATAAGTTCCCTGGCCATTGACCGAAGCTCATCCTCGGTGCTGGGAGTATCGCCTATCCTGACGAGCTGGATATCCTTAATGGAACCTTTTTTGGCAAGTGGCTCCACACCGTCCTTGAGATGCACTGACATTGTGTCGGGTGTAAAGAATTCCTCTATGGCAGTAGCTTTGGCCTCGGTCTTTTCAGGAGGCAGGAATATCACTTCCAGGCCCCTGGCATCAGCTATCATGGACTGCACCCGGTCCCCTGTCATAAGGGTGGCACTGCAATCGAGTGCAACCTGCCGTATCATGGCATCGATCTCTCCTGTTCTTGCCAGTTCCACCTGTGCGGGACCCGGTCGCTTTCCTGCAAATTCGAGTTCTATCAGGCCGAGATTCGCCATCTCCCTAAGCCGGCCCAGTTCCTCAAGTCCATCATACCCGGACTCACGATGCCGGTTTGCCTGGGATTCTATCTCAGCCACCACAGCCTCGGGCACGATTATAGTAGAATCCTTATATTCCCCTGCATCGATAAGGGAAGTAATGCGCCCTCCAATGATCACGCTTGTATCAAGTACCAGTTTCATATCCCTACCCCCATCTTCCAGGACTAATACACGTCTTCGGGATCAAAGACCTTCTCGCTTACCACATCGCCTTCAAGCGTGCGATAGAAACAAGATCGATATCCCATATGACACGCACCGCCGCCAAGTTGTTCAACCTTCATCAGTACAGCATCTGCATCGCAGTCAATGTACATATCGTGTACGAGCTGCACATGACCGGAACTTTCGCCCTTGAGCCAGAGCTTACCCCGGCTGCGGCTGAAGTAGTGAGCCTTCCCTGTCTCGACTGTTTTTTCAAGGGCTTCAAGGTTCATGAAAGCCAGCATGAGTATCTCGTTCGTCTCATGATCCTGGGCTATGGCAGTAATAAGCCCTTTATTATCAAATTTCAATTGAGCGCGTATATCGTCAGATAATTTCATCGAACTACCTGATGTTTTGTTATAATAAAATCATTTGGATGCAAGCTAATATATTTAGCCGCCAAAGTATAGAGCAAGTTGAATGACCCTGAAAACCCGTATGGAATGCATGGTACCCGAACCATTGTTACACCTGGTGCCAAACAGTTTTGATATCATCGGCAATATAGCGATTATCTCTATACCGCCAGGACTGGATGACTATAAAGCACAAATAGCACAGGCAATTATCTCAAAACACGGCAACATCGGGACAGTGCTTAACAAAGTATCCATGCTGGAAGGGGAGGACAGGGTGGGAAGATATGAGATACTATCAGGTACTACTACCAGGACCGAACACAAGGAATACGGATTTCGCTACCGGTTAGATGTAAATGAGGTTTTTTTTAACCCACATCTTTCATACGAACGTTTCAGGGTAGCATCCCAGATCAGGGATGGTGAGTCTATATTGGTACCATTTTGCGGTGTGGGTCCCTATGTTGTGCCCGCCGCCTCACGGGGTGCCCATGTTGTGGCTGTTGAAAAGAACCAAAAGGCGTGCAGGTGGCTGGCAGAAAATGTGAGGTTGAACCGGGTCGATACAAAGGTATCCATCATATGCGGGGATGCATCCCATATTCCAAATATGGTCTGGACCAGTTTCCACAGGGCTGTACTTCCTATTCCTTACGGAATGGACTGTTTCCTATATGAGATATCCGGACTTGTAAAAGTGGGAGGAATTGTGCATTTCTATACGTTCAAGAAACAGTACCAGATCCAGGAACTGTTGGAAGAGTACCAGGACAATGGGTTTGATGTGGTCTTCTATCGCAGGTGTGGTAATGTGGCACCAGGAATAAGTCGATGGGTTTTTGACCTGAAAAAACAATGAAATATAATCGAAACTTATTTACAATAGTGTAGATTCTTTTCAATTATCAAGTTTATTAACACATATATCCAATATATAGTTTATTAGGGGATTAGAAATGAAGCCGATGAAAAGTGGTTTTGAATCAATTCGCAATTATCTTGGTTCCAAGAAGGAGAAAGGACGGCGCAAGATCGCCCTGCTCGTAGATGGACCGAATATGCTCAGGAAAGAGTTCCAGATCGACCTGGAAGAGATACGGGATGTTCTCAAGGATTATGGCAGTATCAAGATAGGCAGGGTATTTTTGAACCAGTATGCATCTGATAAACTGGTGGAAGCAATTGAGACCCAGGGTTTTGAACCGATCATTTGTACCAGTGATGTAGATGTAAGGCTGGCTGTAGAAGGTATGGAACTGGTATTCAGTCCGGTGATCGATACCATTGCACTGGTGACAAGGGATGCGGATTTCAAGCCCCTTTTGTCAAAGGCTAATGAGCACGGCAAGGAGACTATACTATTTGGTGCCGAGCCCGGGCTGTCTGTTGCCCTGAAGAATTCTGCCGATTATGTGATCATCCTCAAGGAAGGCGTGATGGAACACGAATATGACAGCAGGGACTTAAAAGGATCAGGGGTGGAGGATTTTTCTGAGGTGCCCTTGCCAGGT
>JAUWRA010000021.1 GCA_030610815.1 Methanosarcinales archaeon | reverse complement strand
TTTCTTTGATAAAAAATTAACAAATGAACTGGATGTGCAAAAAACCTATTTTGTTGAAATCCAGAAAATGCGATTAACAAAGATCAATGAGACCTCTCAGCATTTTATTTTTACAGACAAGGGAATTGAAATTAAAAGTCCGGGCGGTCTTGCACAGGCGTTAAAAAAACATCCGTCAGTGAATAGTCCCTGAACGATTTCGCATTAAATTTCACTCGTTGAAGCCTTAAACTTCATACCCAGCGAGACCGTCTGCAGGTAAACATTTTGCGCCGCATGTCCCCTTTCATGTGTACATACCCTGTACGTCCCTTTCACAGTATACTGTCCGGTGTCACCAGCATGCACATACACTTCCAACGGCCAGCCGCTCCCTGCGCCTGTTGATGAGAGGGCACAGCCGGAAGCCTGGCCAGTCCTTGGGCATTTTTGGCGCCTGGATTGCTGTTCGAATCCGCGCTGTCCAACTTGAATTTTTTGTTTGGCTGTTGTTTGCTTATCAAGAAAATAAGGGGTTTGGCGGGCTGGAAGGGATTTGAACCCCTGGCCGATGGATTAAGAGTCCATCGCTCTGCCTGTCTAAGCTACCAGCCCGTGCTGGAGCTTTCTCATAATTATATTATCATGATATATACGTTTCGTAGACGGTGCATGAAACATTGCTATGTGCTATAAAATAATGTAGAAAACGAACATTTCACACAAACTTATTAATAACTAATTTATACATCAATATGGAATATGTAGCAAACAAAAAATTAGGAAAATTAGTGATATGAACAAAGACCTTCTTATGTGGGATGAAACACTTTTCAAGGACCCGGACCTATTTGAGCTTGACCACATCCCGGAATACTTCGCCCACCGTGAGTCCCAGATGCAGGCACTCATGTACTGTGTCAGGCCCGCCATGCGCGGCGCAAGACCCGTCAATGCCTTCTGTATAGGTCCTCCCGGGACTGGCAAGACCACGGCAATACACAAACTATTCGAGGAGATCGAGAAATCCACACCAAAGGTAATTCCCGTCCATATCAACTGCCAGACCAATTCCACCCGGTTTACTGTCTACTCACGGATATATAAAAAATTGTTCAATATAGCCCCTCCGTCATCAGGTGTCTCATTCCAGAAGATCAATGAAAAGATCACCAGTCATCTGGCAGATGAAGAAAAGATACTGGTTGCCGTCCTGGATGATATCAACTACCTGATGCATGAAGGTGAACATGACAAAGTGCTCTATTCGCTGCTGCGCGCCCATGAAACAAATCCCGGTGCCCGTATAGGTGTGATCAACATATTAAGCGATACCGGCATGGGATTTCATTTTGATCCGAAAGTGGAATCAGTCCTCCTGGCAGAAGAGATAAAGTTCCCCAGATATACAGGCGATGAGATACGGGACATCCTTATAAACAGGAACAAACTGGGGTTCTACAATGACGTGGTCGGCCCAGATGTGATGGACAAAGTTGTGGAATATACCGAATTGCTTGGCGATCTGAGGGTAGGTATTGACCTGTTCAAGCGCTCAGGTCTCAATGCCGAAAGGCGGGCATCCAGGACCATCGAACTTGAAGATGTGGACAAAGCCTACGAGACCTCAAGGCTGGTGCACCTCACATACCTGTTAAAGTCATTAAAAAATGAAGAAAAAACCCTGCTGGAACTTATATGCAAGCACACCGAGATCAAAACCGGTGAACTGTATAACGGGTTCCACGATAAAACAGGCCTTGGTTATACCAGGTATTACGAGACCCTGGAAAAACTGTCAGCCTTAAAATTAATAAATGCCAGTTTCACAGGGAAAGGTACCAGGGGCAGAAGCCGCATCATCACCCTGCGGTACAGTGCTGACGAAATAACAAAAAGGCTGTCATAAACATGACCTATCTGGATATGCCCTTTTTTTTCACTGGAAACTATACTAAATAATAAAATCAGTGTGAAAAAAATATGCAATTATTTTTTAAACTCAGTATAATTGCACTTTCCACAGGTCAGTCTGTCCTTATGATCGGCAAGAAAGAACCCGTCACCGCAGCGGGGACAGGACTGTCTTAACCTCTTTATCGAATTATCTGAAACCTCGTAATAATTATGTACAGCCATTGTGATCACCTTGTCCAATTTTACTCAACAGGTTTTTCTTCTGCCGATTCTTCGCTTGCTGCTTCTTCTGCAATCGGTTCTTCAGCAACAGCTTCTTCTCCAGTAGATTCTTCCGGTGATTCACCGGATTCTTCCTTGGCTGGCTTCTCGGTCTCTTCAACAGGTTTTGGCTCGTTTCGTTCCAGGACATATTTATTCTCTATTTCATTTGCCCTGTCCACATCTGAATATATTTTTGCATATCCAGTGGTATTTTGGGTGCCATATTCTGTCCTGATCTTATCAACGATCACCAATTCATGCCGGGAGTTGAGTTGCGCAACCAATTTATTCTTGATCTCATCCCTGGAAGGGGTTGCACCAGTATGGGATATATTGAACGTAATCTCTTTACGGTCTAATAATGTGTTATCCCAGTCTTTTGTAATATTAATCTCCAAATTGAATCCTCCGTTTTGATATCATAAATATCTTGCTTTCCTTAATTCTATTATGAAATATGTATTTTTCTGTCCTTTAACATCTTCAATGGTTTATATCTTTAATCACACTTCATCTTATCAAGCATGTCATATATCCGGTCCTTAACCTCTGGTGTGACAGTGACCATAATTCCTCCTTCATCAGGCAATCCGTAGATCACTACCGATGACACGGGTGCAAGCACTATAGCCGGTAGTGCTGCCAGGTCTTCCTCACCATGGACCATGATCTGCACCGGGACATCCGCATCCATTGCATCGGATAAAGCCGATACCAGTTCAGGTTCTACGAAGCTTGGCGGGTTTGTAACATTTACATCACGAAAATTCGAGTGCCTGATACCTTTGATTATATCCACACTAGCAGGTTCTCTGTGTGTTTTTTCATCGATAACAGATATATCCGGCACAGTTCCACACTGTAACAGATTGAAAGTGGAAATATCTCCTATGGTAATGAGTTTGGCAGGGTTGCCCATATCAGTGAGCATCTGCCTGGTAGTATCTTCCCCATCCCCTCGATAAAGGACCCCGAACTGCTTGCGCATCTCGCTACGCATGGCATCAGGAAGGCAGAACCTCTTGCCAAGGATGGTTTCGTGCATATGGTCACTACCGTACCTTCAGCACATATTTTCCGCGAATGTCGATATTAAGCTTTTTAGCAATGCAAGAGCGGGATGGATCAATGATCACTACAAATCCACTCCAGTCAGTGCTTAATGAATTGGAACCACAAACGCTACAGGTAGAGCCAGTTACAATCCTGTGGCACTCACGGCAGGCTTGTTCGGTCAAGTCTACTTAGCCTCCACAGACTCTTCTTTCTCTTTGGCCGTCATGTTCTCTTTGATCCACTCAATTCTGCCCAGTGCAGGCTGCCGCATGGTCAGGCCGATCTTGCTATCCCGCGGCTCACGTTCATTAATGCTTAATGCAACGACCCTGGCACGCACATGGTCTCCTTCAGACAGTGACCTGTTGCTTTCCTTTGTTACAAGACGGGCATTCTTGGAATCAAATGAAATATATTCATCAGTTATCTGGCTCACATGGACAAGCCCGTCCATGGGTCCTATACCTATAAAAGAGCCGAACTCAACAATCTCAACAACACTGCCTTCTATAATCTCCTGCAGTTCAAGCTTAAAAACTATAGCGTCAAAAGTAGTGTCATAATAAACTGCACCATCGCCGGCAAGAATGTGACCGTCACCTACTTCAACCACATCTATAATGGCAACAATGGCACCTAAAGTCTTATCAATCTCCCCTTCCAACTTATCGATCAAAGCAATCCGGACTGAATTTTTAACATCATCCCCCAGCAGTTCAGGAGCAATACGTACGGTATCTGCCAGTCTCACCTTATTGTACATTCAATAATCCTCTGATTTCTATAGTTAATGTATTTATTTAATGTGTTTATTAATCCAAAATATTTATCACAACGAACATCTTACATTATTTCGAGATGATCCTTTCCGCGTAAGTACACTACTGTGATGTCCTTACTACATAATCTTTTCTTAAGTTCCGCATCATTGGTGAAAACCGCTGCTTTCTCTTCCATGGCTAATTCCACTATCGCATCATCTGCATTCCCTTCTGTAATGATCTCACTGCACTGCCGGGCCAGTCCAAGACCAACGTTCGCAGACATTTTATCCTTACCCCTGGCCAACTTTTTTATACCATTCAGTTCCCTTGTCACTGATGAAGGAACAATAAAACCATTGAACCCGAGACGCCCAAGTTCCCTGAAGATATCCAGACCGAACTGGACCGGGACCATGAATGCATTAGTATCTATTATAACTTTCATGTTATATCATCAGGTTCATTCATTTATGATACCTGAACCGATGAGTCTCCATCTGGCACCGACCCTTCTGCTGATCGCCACATTGTCTTCAAAATCTGCACAGACTGGTCTTTTCAGTTTGACCTCAACAATATCCTTGCGTACACTGGTCGCTACGCCAACTGTGGTGGCAGTGCCTATATTGAGCATAAGTAGTTCATTGGAATGAATAGGTTCTATTACCAGTTCGTCGGCTGAACCTACAACACGTTCTAATAACCTTACTTTCATGAGGAATTTATCCCGTGTGGGAGGTAGGGTATCAGGCTTGCCTGCCACTTGACCTACAAGACTATCACTTTTTGTGATCGATGGATCAAGTTTGGTTCCTACGCCTACCAGACCGCCAGGCGTGGCTTCTTCTAATTTTTCATTACCTGCCATTATGTTGGTAATAGTGGTCAGGATGGATTCCCACCTGACTGTCCCTCCCGATTCTACCTTGCGGCCAGGTCGTATTTCAATATTGTCACCGGACTTAAGGGTTCCCAAACTCAGGGTCCCACCTATAACGCCGCCTGTTATCTTGCCGGGTTTGGTGCCTGGTTTATTAACGTCAAAGGAGCGGGCAATGAGCATCCTGGCAGGTTTATCCAGTATCTGTTCCGGGGTGGGGATATGCTCTTCTATAGCCTGTATCAGGATGTCAACATTAACATTCTGCTGTGCAGAAAGGGGAATGACAGGCGCACCTTCTGCCACTGTACCTTTTACGAAATCCAGTATCTGGTGGTAGTTCTCTATCACATCGTCCTTGCTTATAAGGTCTATCTTATTCTGGACTATTACGATGTTACTGATCCCGATTATGTCCAGTGCCATAAGATGTTCCTTGGTCTGGGGTTGCGGGCATTTTTCATTGGCCGCAATTACCAGGACAGCACCGTTCATTATGGCAGCACCCGAGAGCATTGTGGCCATCAGGGTCTCGTGACCGGGTGAGTCTACAAATGATATGGTCCTGACCGGTTCGGTATTTTTACCGCAGTGCTCACATTTTTCAGCAACCGTATAACTATCGGGATGCATGCATTTCGGGCATTTCATGAAGGTGGCATCTGCATAGCCTAAACGGATTGAGATGCCGCGCTTTATCTCCTCGCTGTGCTTATCTGTCCATACGCCGGACAGGGCACTTACAAGAGTTGTCTTGCCGTGGTCAACATGGCCCACGATGCCGATGTTAACGGAAGGTTGTTTCAATTATATGTTTCCTCCAATGATAAATAATTGGGAATGATGATGCCTTATAGTTGTACTCTTCATATTTAATAACTTACATTGATGTCAATGTTCATCAAATCCTGTATGCGTGTAATATGTCATCTGACCTGATTGCAGCTTTTTGTCGACCCACGCTTTTACGTACTTCTTTACCATGAACCTGCCGGATGGTATCAGTAATATGAACCCTGTAATATCGGTCAGTATACCTGGTGTGAGCAGCAGGACCGAACCTATGAGCACGAGTACGCCGTCGAACAGGACATCCCCGGGCATGTGCCCGTAGGATAGTTCGGTCTGGATGCGCTTCCATACACCCAATCCCTGGTGCTTTGCCAGGGCGGCTCCGACTATGCCTGTTATGACTACAATGCCCAGGGTAGGCAGGACTCCGATGCGGCTCCCGAGTTCGATGAGTATGTAGAGTTCTACAAATGGTACTATTACGAACAGGGCCAGTAAGGTTAAGAACATGATGTGGTGTTTCCTTTTTTTTGTTGTGGATAGGTGTTTTTCGGTTTATTGTGAATTGGTGTGTACTTGTGGTTTAAGGATAATAAACCAGGCGGCACCTATATGCCTTACTGATTATCAGATGGGCGAGTAAAATACAGGAGATACAACTTAATCGGCAGGACAACGGCCTTTGAGTGGGTTGTGGTATAAGGCCGATAGTATGTATGCCCACAGGGCTATTCTACAAGGAAAACAGGCCCACATATGAGGATCAGGTTGAGACTATTATGGATATACCGCTTTGAAAAGGCTAGTGTAATATGCGGATATTTCAAAGACCCTGGAGCAGTTCAGGTAATTTCAATATTTTATAAAATCAGGAGCTAGTCAGGCTATCGGTCATGGCTGTAATTTTTTCACGAGATATAACTTAGAATGCTTTTTATGAACTCCTCAACATCTTCGAGGTCTTTAGACATGATGATGAAAAGCCTTCTCGTATCAATCCTGCCGTACTGGTGAACTAAAAGATTTCTGAATTTTGCCATTTCCTGCAATCTGGCAGACAGTCCGGCATCAATAATTCCCTCCTCTTCAATGACGCTGAATATATCTTTGTAGTCCTCACCTCTGCGGAAACCCTTTTCAGCTATTATATGGTTGCCCATGTCAAGACATGCTTCAATTGATTCCTGCAATGAATGTTTTGCAGCCTGGATATCCCTGAAATTCTTAGAAAATGATTCATATCCCTGTTCTTTCAGTTCTTCGAGGAGGCGGATGTTCTGGTCCACCAGATCAATCTTTGCATTAATCACGTCACTGCTTATCATATTCCAAGCCTGGCCTTCCTTGCTGTATCATATACTTCGTAATATGGTTTGAAATCATAATATTGTGTGAGGGACGATGTTTCAAATTCTATGCGTTTTTTCTCGTCCCTTGAATAGATAAGTTTTCCATGTTTTATTACCTGGCTTTTAAACCTGATAGTAGAGCCGTTAAGGATCCTGAGGTCTACCACTTTTTTTTCAGATAGCGCCTTTTCAATCTTTATTGCAAGCCTTGAGGGGTAAAGTGGGTCTTCCTCAAAGAGATCTGGGTCTCTTAAATAAACAGCAATGTCTATATCGCTTTTTTTGTGCATTGTGTTCTTTGCATGTGACCCGAAAAGGTAGGCAAAGAGGATGTCAGGTTCTTTTTCCAGTATTTTTGAGATTTTGTCCACATGTGTATATTGTAAAACAGGCTTTATAAAATGTTTGAACATTTGTTGTATTATATTTTAGATTATTCAGTTATTCCATTTTAGATTATTCACCTATTCCGTACCACTGTGAAATGTTGTGACCACGGCCCCCGCATGAACTGCCCAACCTTTTCAGTTAGTATGTTTTTGTGTTTTTCAGATGGTACAACAAAAAAGGCCCGGCTGGAGCCACGGTGGTAGAGCAGGGCAAATGTGCTGCTGTTATTGAGCCGCTCATCTATTTGTGCCAACCGCTCCCTGACCTGCTCTTCTGCTGTGCCCCTGCGGGAGGTATGGTGGTAGATAACGAGGCTCTGCCCACGTTTGCAGTAGGGTTCCAGTTCATCGAAAAATACATATTTTGGCCCCAGTTTCAGGTGCCGTTTTGTACCTGCTTCCAGGCCGTTGTCCGGGTCAACAAAAATAACATCACAGTCATTTGTAGCAGACAGGGCATCCTGCACCCATCCGTTGCGAAGTGCTATTCGCTTCCTGCGGGCTCCTGGACTATTGGCTGGTGTACCATCGAAAGTGAGGGGTTCTTCGTAGAAGATTGTCCCAGGGGGCAGGATTCTGTATTTTCGTATGCTTGATACATTTCTGTCTTTTTTGCGGACAATATCTGCAAGAGCATTGTATAATTCCGGGTCACACTGCCTGAATTGGCAATCGTTTTTTGGGGAGGGTTCAAGATACCTGGTGAATTTTCCATCGGCATTATGGCTTTCATCAGGCACCAGGTACCAGACCACACCGAGCCGAAGTTTTGAACCATCGTCTACGGTTGAGCACAACGCCCTTAACAGTCCGTACTTTCCAAAGTCGCCGATATCAGCAGTATAACGATTTTGCATATTTTTTACCTCAAAGTAAAGGTGCTAAATATCTATATGATTACTATCCTATAATTTCACATGCTCCCCCCACACCTCAAAGCATACCTCCAGATCGCCACCGCCGCCGTCCTGTTCGGTCTCATTGGCATCTTCGTAAAACTTACCACCCAGATGCCACTGGGCTCCATCATCTTTTACCGGCTCCTGTTCGGCCTCTTCGCTATTGCTCTATTCTTCGCATGCTGCCGCCGCCTCAGCGAACTGCGGCTCGGCCAAAAGAAACATTATATCCTGCTGCTGGGCCTGCTGCAGGCAGGCACCATGCTCTCCTACTTCTTCTCAGTAAAACACACATCAGTCTCAATTGCAGTACTGCTGCTATACACAGCCCCGGTCTACGTCACCCTGCTCTCCCCCCTCCTGCTTAAGGAATATATCAACCGCAGGAGCATCTTTGCACTGTCCATATCTATTATCGGGGTCATCCCGGTCATCCAGCCAGATACACTTTTCCAGGATGTGGATCGCACATATCTCATCGGGCTTGCCGCCGGGCTGGTATCAGGCCTGTTCTATGGCGGGATGACACTTACTTCCAGGTACCTGAAGGACTACTACACAGGCACGACCCAGGGTGCATGGGCACTGCTCATAACATTGCTGATCTTCACCCCGTATTCGGTTGCAATCACCACAAAAGTACTGCTGGACAACCTGGCCTTACTTATCCTGTTCGGCCTCATATCTACTGCAATTGCCCTTGTACTATACCTCAGCGGCCTTATGCAGGTACGGGCACAGAACGCCAGCATCGTAGCACTGCTGGAGCCGGCCAGTGCCGTGGTCTTCGCCTACCTCATCCTCAGCGAACCTGTCACCACATCCATGCTGGCAGGCGGGGCACTGATATTACTGGGTGCTGTACTGGTCAGCAGGGAAAGACCTGTGGAGTGCTCCCACCAGTGAGGAACTCTATGGCAGGCTGGCCGGGGACGGTATAGGCTGGACTGGCGGGATGGAGCGCACTGCCGGGGCTGTGGGTACAGGTGCCTTTTCAAGCACAAGCCGGACTGTTATCTTCTCCTGTCCCCTGAACATCTCAACCTCAACAGGATCACCCACATTATACTTGTTAATAACTTTTATCATGTCCTGGACATTGTTTATCTGGATGTGGTCCATACTGATGAGGATGTCAGCTATCTCAATACCCGCCTTATCAGCCTCACTGCCGGGCACCACGTTGGTAACAACCACACCCTTGTCAGTGGGCAGGTTGTAGAAGGTCATGATTTTCTGGTTAATGTCCACTGCATTAATGCTTATCCACGGGCGCACTATCTCTCCATGCTCTCGCAGTTGTTCAGCGATCCACAGTGCGGGCTGGATGGGCAGGGCAAACCCTATACCCTGGGCAAAAGGTATGATCGCACTGTTCACACCGATCACCACGCCCAAACTGTTGATCAGGGGGCCGCCGCTGTTACCCGGGTTGATAGCCGCATCGGTCTGTATCAGCCCCTCCATGAATGTCATCTCGGTCTGGATGGACCGGTTGATAGCGCTTACAACTCCTGCGGTAACGGTAGGCCCGCCCACAAGCCCAAGCGGACTGCCTATTGCGATTGCCATCTGTCCTATCTTCAGGTTGTTATTGTTTGCCATTTCAGGTACCGGCAGGTCAACGGCCTCGATCTTGATCACTGCCATATCCATCATAGTGTCCATCCCGCGGATCTGTGCAGGGAACGTCCTGCCGTCCTCCAGCGTCACCTTGATATCAGAGGAACCCAGCACCACATGAGCATTGGTCAGGATGCAGCCTTCCGGATCGATCATGAATCCTGAACCCACGCCCGGGACCGGATGCACCTGGAGGTGGGCATCCTTGATCAACTTGACCTCGCTGATATTGACCACACTGGGTATAACCTTCTCTACGGCACTGGTTACTGTTTCATCAAACCCTATCATAAAATCAATCCTGAATGATCTAAAATATATACAATAAAATAACACTGATTCTACGAATATATAATGTTATTCTAAAATCTGTGCGTGAAGATACAGAAAAAAAAGATTACTCTACTGGTTGAAAGAAAAAAAGAAAAAAAAATAGAGCTACATTCCCATGTAGCTCTCAGGTCCCGGCATATGAGGCATTGCCGATGACTCATCCGGTATATCTGCCACAAGGGCCTCTGTGGTCAGCACCAGGCTGGCTATACTTGCAGCATTCTGCAATGCGCTGCGTACCACCTTCACAGGGTCGATAATGCCAGCTTCAACCATATCCTTATACTCATCGGTCTTGGCATCATACCCCATATTGGGATTAGTCTCTGACTTTATGTGTTCCACCACTACTGACCCTTCCTTACCGGCATTGGTAGCTATCTGTTTCAGCGGCTCCTCAATGGCATACCTGATAATGTTTTCCCCTATCTTCTGGTCGCCCTCAAGGGATAGGTCATCCAGTGCCCTGGCAGCCCTGATCAATGCAATCCCGCCGCCTGCAACTACGCCTTCCTCTATGGCAGCCTTGGTAGCGTTCAATGCATCATCGATACGCATCTTCTTATCCTTAAGCTCTGTCTCAGTAGCAGCACCAACATTGATCACAGCCACACCACCTGCCAGCTTACCCAACCGCTTCTTGAGGTTCTTGACCTTGTAATCCGAATCTTCCAGCTTGATCTGGCCCTCAATGATGGATACCCTTCTCTCAATATCATCCTTTGAGCCCTGACCTTCGATAATGATGGTCTTCTCCTTGTTCACCCTGACCTTGCGGGCACTACCCAGGTCAGCCAGTGTAGTGTTTTCGAGTTTCATACCCTTTTCTTCGCTGATAACCTTTGCACCCGTTACTGCCGCAATGTCCTCCATCATCTCTTTGCGTTCATCACCGAAACCGGGCGCTTTTACCGCGCATACTTTAAGTGTACCGCGAATGATGTTCAGTACAGTAGTAGCCAGTGCTTCACCTTCGACATCTTCGGCAATGATCAAAAGGGGTTTATTTTCCTTGACCACTGCCTCCAGGAGGGGCAGGAAGTCTTTCATAGAACTGATCGTCTTATCAAATAAGAGTATCCTCGGATCTTCAAGTACGGCCTCCATTTTCTCAGTATCTGTAGACATGTACGGGGAAATATAGCCCTTTTCGAACTGCATCCCTTCCACCACTTCCAGGTAGGTATCCATGGATTTTGCCTCTTCAACGGTAATTACACCATTGGCACCTACTTTCTCCATGGCATCAGAGATCAGGTTCCCGATCACTTCATCATTGTTAGCCGAGATCGTAGCAACCTGGGCGACCTTATCCTTGCCTTTTACTTCCTCACTCTTGGATTTAATATTTTCAACCACAGCTTCAATAGCCTTGTCGATGCCTCGTTTGATCTCAATGGGATTGGCTCCTACAGTGATATTCCTCATGCCCTTATGAAGGATAGCCTGTGCCAGCAGTGTGGCTGTGGTTGTACCATCACCGGCCACATCCTGGGTTTTGGTAGCTACTTCCTTGACCAGTTTGGCTCCCATATCCTCATACGGGTCTTTCAGGTCTATTTCCTTAGCTATGGTGACACCATCATTTGTAATAGTGGGACTGCCAAAAGTTGATGATAGCACCACGTTCCTTCCCTTCGGACCCAATGTTATCTTTACAGTATTGGCAAGCTGGTCCACTCCCCTCATCAGGGCATGCCTTGCCTCATCATCGAAAATTAATTGTTTTGCCATTTATGTTCACCTATTCAAGCTTTGCGATTATGTCGCTTACGTTGATTATGAGGTATTCTTCCCCGTCTATTTCCAGATCTTCTGTACTATATCCTGTATATATTATCAGGTCACCTTTCTGTACAGGCAGTTCTTTATCATCATCGGCAGTGCCTATTTCCACGACTACTCCCTGTTTTTTCTTTTCTTTCGCAGTCTCTGGAATGTAGATCCCACCAGCAGTCTTTTCTTCTTCTTTCATTGGTTTGATTAAAACTCTTTCACCAATTGGTTTTATATTCATAGATTTACCTCTATCGAAAATTTGTTATAGAATGATGTTACGAAACGCATCTTCATTGTTTGCACTTCTATAAGTACATTACGATACTTTCACCTATAAAGCACACACTTATTTTTCCCAAAGAAAAAGTTCAACATCACCTACAACACGGCCAGTGTAAATAACAGGTATCCTATTGTAAGCATTATTGTGGAGTGCTTCAAACCAGATAAGACACTCCCTTCTCCCATGACCCCGGCGATAAGCCCTGAACATATACCCTGTATCACAGCTGCATGGAAGAACAACCTATTGAATACATTAAGGTCAAACTCCTGCATGAAACCTCCTCCCTGCATGCCAGATGCAGCCATTTGATCGGCCGCATGTGCCATTTCAGTAAGGAATGTGGCAGAGATAACATATACGACACCAACGAAAACCATGAATGAGATATAGATGATCATGACATAGATCAGCATATTAACGGAACGTTCTTTCTGCATTTCCTGTTCAAATGCTGCATCCCTTGCAGCAATCAACAATACTTCACCCACATCACCGCTGGATTCATTAGCCCTGGTAATAAGAGTAACAGCTCTTACCACAGTATGGGTCTTGATACGGTTCGAGAAACGGGCCAGTGAGGTGTTGATATCAAGACCCCAGTCAATATCCTTCCAGATAGTCCTTACTTCCTTGCTCAAATGCCCGATCTTGGACCGTGCCATAAGGGCAATGGAATCCCTCAGTGACATTCCGGTCTCGTTGGTACTGGCAAGTTTCTTTAGGAAATCCGGGATCTGGTTCTGGATACGTCTGCCTTTGAAATTCTTTATTTCATGGAAGAACGACAGAGGTACGATAATTATGTAGATGGCATACACAATACGGTCATCAATAAAATCTATGAAATTCGGTGCTTCTAGAGCACTAAATACGGAAGCGATCAGGACAATTAAAGCAATTGGACCCGTGATCATAAGAATGTTTGTTGGTTTTTCCTTAATACCTTTCAATGGGTCCTTGAGTATTTTTTTAAAGGCAAGTGTCTTTCTTGATTTTACAAAGGATTTGAATTTATCAAATTCAGGGTCGTCTTCGGGTGGGAGTTCAATCTCATCCGGAAGGAGTTTTTGTGTAGGGAGTAAAGGTGGTTCCCCGGTAGCACCAGGAGTCATGATGCCAATCATGAAAACGAACATTAACGAGCCCACAGGTATCACCATATAAACAATAGCATACAGGCTCAAAAGGGAATCCGAACCCATAACACTCATCATGACACCCATGATGATGATGAACAATGGTCCTGCTACAAAAGCTGTGACATACGACTCTGCAATAAGTGCAAGGGTCTCAAGGAAACCTTTCTGTTCATATTTTGCTGACTGGGCGTACTGTTCGGATTTATCCCTGAAGTATGATGGAATATCACCGCCGCTGTCTATAACGGTCAGCAGGTTATACATCAGATCCTGGAATTTATCAGATGGTGTGAGTTCACTGATATTATGTAGAGCAGTCCTAAGGTCGCTACCGAAATAGTCCATGTCCCGGAGTATCAGTTCTACTTCTCTCGACACCTCACCGTATGTGTACCTGCTGGCGCTCAGTGCCCTGAACAGTTCAATGATATTCATACCGCTCCTGCTTAGCGCATACATGAACGTGACAGCAGCAGGAAGGTTACGGTTAATGGAACCTTTACGCTCACCTACACGGAATTTGGGATATATCAGGAACAAAACAAGCGTGGTGCCTCCAAGGGCCAGTGTAAGGAATATAAAAATAATAGCACCCACTATTAATTCCTTGAAATCAAGTATCCAGGCCATTTCCTTGCTGAAAGTGAGATTCGTGATCTGGTCAGGCAGGCCTATTACTACGATAACAAGAAATGCAACGATCAGTCCCAAAAGGGCACCAACTAACCCGGCCAGGACTGAATAGAATATTATGCTGGACAGATACATCTCGTATGACATTGCCATACGGGCCTGCTTGAGCTCTTTTTTCAGGGTGTGATACTGATCTTCCCGTTCTTTCATCTTGTCGCCCAGTATGATGAAAGGCGTCATTTTCAATTTGTGTAATAGGAATTTTACCTTTTTAGAGTAAACATCAAAGATAGGCTCTTTACTTTTAGATGCTTTTTCAACCTGGGGCCCGGCATTGACGTCGTCCATGATCTGACACGATTCTTTTTTAAAATCGGTTATTCTGTTATCTTTAATTTCTTCAATACCCTTTCAGGATTAATAGTATATTCATAGATGATGGTAGATACTGCTTCGTAATCGGTGATATTATTCCTTGACAGGAATTCAAGCACTTTCTCCCTGTATTTTAATTCTCTCCGAACTTCCTGGATATTCCATGCCCTTTTGACCATAATATCATTTATTGCCTTGGATTCACCAACTTTCTGGAAAGTATCTGTCATAGAATCCCAGTTGAAAATGTCATTGGTACGGATGTTCCTGGTCTGTGGATCAATATCAATTATCTCAACCAATTTTGTATTTCTCCTGACCCTCTTTCCCTTGGTATAGGTCTGTGTCTGGATGCATATTATGTTCAGTGCCTGGATCATACTTCTGGGTACACTGATCGGTGGATTCTCAAGTCTGTGGATGGCAGATGAAACAGAATCTGCATGCATGGTGGAGAAGGTGGTGTGACCCGTACTCATGGCCTGGAAAAGGGTGAGTGCTTCCTTACCCCTGACCTCACCTACAAGCAGGTATTCGGGCCTCTGTCGCAGGGCAGCTTTCAAGAGGTCGTACATATCTATGGCACCCCTTTCATCAGCTGTGAAAGCATCCCTGGTAATGGCAGGGATCCAGTTGGGGTGCGGAAGTTTTAATTCCCTGGTATCTTCCAGGGATATAACTTTGGCCTGTCTGGGTATGAACAGCGAAACGGCATTAAGAGATGATGTTTTACCTGATGCGGTACCGCCCGCAAAGATGAGGCTCTTGTTATTCTCGATGCACAACCATAGGTATGCCATGGTCTCTGAACTGAATGTCTTCCAGTTGATCAGGTCGATAGGTGTCAGTGGCACGTCACCGAACTTCCTTATTGTGAATGTACCGCCGCGGGCAGTGACATGGGTGCTCAGCGTCATCTGGATACGGGAGCCGTCAGGCATTGTCGCATCGATCAATGGATCAGCAACAGAAATGTGTTTTCCGCTTCGTTGTGCCAGCCTAATAATGAACGAGTCCAGTTCATCCTGGGTAAATATAACATTGGTAGCAATATTGGTATACTGCTTGTGGTATAAGTACACAGGTATATTGTGACCGTTGCAGGACACATCTTCGATCCTGTCATCTTTCTGGATAGCATCTATCAATCCAAAACCAGTAAAATCACGTATTACATAATACAGGATCTTTTCAAGCAACGGAGGTGTCAGTTCGATGGCATAATCCCTTACCAGTTCATTGACTTTCGTGGTCAGGACCAGGTCCTTATTTTCGTCAGATATTACATCTTCCACAAGTAGTACATCCCTTAGACGGTCCTTGATCTCTTTAAGGAATGTATCCTCAAAATGGGACAGTTTTGGCTCTACTACATAGTAGATATTTTCTTTTCTTTCTATGTTGTTCAGGATTACAACAAAAGCATACGGTTCGTTTACCCAGTATCGTTCGACCTCTTCATGTTTATCCAGTCCATCAAAAGTAACGAGTGGGCCGTGAATATCAGAATCATACTCTTCAATTTCTTCAAGATCTTTAGCAAAGTACTTCTTAACACGTTCAAAAGCAGATATTGGTTTCGTATATTCCATTGCCAATTCATGCTTTTCTTTTATGGATTTGATTCTCGTTTCAACGTCGCTTGCAAGCTGTTCTTCCATTATATCTTTAACAATGTCTCTTTCGCTTTCCCGCTCCCCTGAAGCAGGTTCCCTGACTTCCATTTTTCGCTCTTCGGTTTTGTCGCTAAGTTTATCAGAGAGTTCGTCCTTTCCGTCGGAGAGCTTGTTTATCAGGTCAGAGGTTGGTATTTTTTCATCAACCTTGATGGATTGAAGTGATTCTTCTTCTGGTGTTGGTTCTCCATCGGGTGTTAGTTCTTCACCAGGTGTTGGTTCTTCACCGGGTGTTAGTTCTTCACCGGGTGTTGGTTCTTCACCGGGTGTTGGTTCTTCACCGGGTGTTGGTTCTACATCGTCATCTACAGGTATGTCATCTTCTATCCCAGAGGTTTCCTCTTTGCCAGGCGCTTCCTCTTCTTTCTTCCCTCCATCGAGGTTTTCGTCCTTGGAAGCCCTTAAATCCTGTATTCTTTCAAGAAGCTTGTCCAGATCGGGCGCTTCTTCAGATTCTTTTAATGTTTCTTCATCAGTAAACCCTGCTTTCAGGTTTTCAATAATAGTACTTAACTTGTCAATATCCTCTGATACATCTACAAGTTCCGAGTTCTTATCATATGCACTGAACAATATCTGCTTGAATTCATCAATTACAGGAGTATCCTGGTCAGAAAATGCAGAAAAATTCTCCTCAAGCTTATAGAGTTTATCAGATTGTTCGCCAAGCAACCTTGACTTTTCTGTGATGGTGTTGGTCAATTCTTCGATATTTATTGATGAATCTTCTGTGGCCAAAGATTCTACAAAGTTCGTTATATCGTCATCAGTTGGGTTTACTAAGCTCTTCAGGAATTGGTGTATTTTCCCATCCACATTTTCATCCATTTGAAATCATCTTAATTTTATGGAAAATATAGGTCCGGGCAAAATCAACCCAAACAGTTTTTGAATATCTTCTATACCGTGGGCTCATATCTTCAATCTCTTGAAGTCTTCGATATAATGCGCCAGGCGGGTGAGTTCATCATCTGTCAAAGCCATTCTACTTCTTACTGTATCGAGTTCATCTTCAAGTTGTTTAATTCTGACATTCATCAGGTAAATCAGGAAAACCGCAATGATCAAGAATAATAAAAGAATTCCTATAATTAAGGTGCTCGAATCCATTTTATTTACCCCCGAACAGGACTCTTGCCATCCTTCCTACAAACCCCTCCTCGCTTTCTACCTCACCTTCCGCGGGTTCAATAAAATCAGTGTTTGACACATAAGCTGCTAATCGCTTGAATGCGACGGCTGCAGGAGAGTTTGGTGTTTTGATGACGATTGGTGTTTTGAACGCAGCAGATCGCCTTACATTTGAATCTTCTGGCACCATTTCAATGACATCTACATTCAAAAGGTCTGCTACTTTTTGCTTGTTTATTTCTGTTCGCTCCAGTCCCGCCCGGTTAAGGATAGCCCCGCCGATCTCCCCCCCAAGCATTTCGGTTAAGACCTTGGTTTTCAAGGCGTCAGCCATGGATGATAGTTCGGGATTAACGACCAGAAGAACTTTATCTGCTATGGCCAGAGGTATCACACCATCCTTACTGATACCTGCCGGGGCATCGATCAACATGAAATCCATATCTTCGATAAGTGTGGTCATTACTTCCTGCAGCTTTTGGGGGTCTGAGCTCTGGAATCCCTGGAGTGAGATGCCGCAGGGTACGACATATACGCCACCGGGACCTTCATATACTGCATCCTGCACGTCTGCTTTTCCACTCAATACTTCGTGTAGGGTGACAGGACATCTTTCAAGGCCCAGCAAAAGGCCAAGGTTTGCCATACCTATATCTGCATCGATTATAACTGTTTTTTTACCAAGAAGCGCAAGTGCCGTTCCCAGGTTGACGGTGGTTGTAGTTTTTCCGGTACCACCTTTTCCAGATGCAATCGTATACACTTTTGCGACCATTATATAATTCCTCTTTTATCATTAACAGAAAATAAATATTATATAATAAATATTACATAAGAACAATGAATCATTTATTATTTAAATATGATTGCTTTCCACATATATTTCATTGCTGAATACTGAAATCACCCAATTTTGTTGTTAGTATTATTTTACAAATATTGTTTGGCAAAACCAAAGAGATTGATCATTGAGTAAATATTTAAATATCATTCTTGGGTTTTACATACTAAATCATCATCATCATTGTAATACTCATTATAATAATTATACCATATATAGGTATCGTCTTGTATTACAATAATAATCTGACCTGCATATTCTGCATTTAACTTGCAGGTCAGATAATCGGCAAGAATTGAATCTTGACCATAATATTACATACCGATAATATCCAGTAATTCCCTGAAATCTGACAGAATATAATCGGGTTGTACAGCCAGTATGGCCTCCTCTGCATCCTTAGTCCCATAGCCTGCCAGTGCCGTCACCATACCTGCTGCCTTTGCGCCTTTTATGTCCCGTTCAACACTATCTCCCACGAACAGCACTTCTTTTGAGGATAGTTTCAATTGCCCAAGTGCATATTCGAATGGAAGTCCTCCGGTTTTCGGTGCACCACTATCATCCCTGGTGATCACATGGTCAAAGAAATGCTGCAGTCTAATGGCACATAGCCGCTGCCATCCTTTAAGCCTGGGCGCATCGGTCAATATACCAATAACAAGCCCTGACTTTATCAGTTTGATAAGGGTGGGAACCACATTGGGATATGGCTCCAGGAATGAGGGCTTGGTACGCAGGTATGCATTAACACCAGCCGCCAGGATGCGCTCATCCACCTGGCCGAACCTTCGTTTCAGGAATTCACTAAATGCGTTGTCAGATTCGATCCCCACCTCATAGTACGTTTCGAAAATACTTCTGAAAGCTTCATCAGGGTCCATGTCAAGCCCTTGGTCGATCATGGCCCTGATTGCCATGTTCACTGCCATATGCTTCATTTCAGAAAAGTCCAGCAATGTATTGTCCAGGTCGAACAGGACAGCCTTTATTAGCATACTGTATTACTGTATTTCAGGAAACATAAATAAATATTCATTTAAGAACAAATGCTATTACTGATGAATTTAATAATAATATTAATTAGCAAGGATTTGTAAATATGAGGATCGCATGGGGAATTACAGGTGCCGGACATTACCTGTCAGAGAGTTATGAAGTATTCAGGAAACTTAAACAACGACATCCTGACCTGAAAGTATCGATTTTTATATCAGGGGCGGGAGAAGAGGTCCTGAAAATGTACGGCTTGCTCGGATCACTGGATAGTATAGCTCCCGGTGGGTATATGGAAGAGATTTTCCTTGAAAAAGACCAGGGTAAAAGTTATCCAAAGGTCGGAAGGTTCCTTATGGATAAATACGACCATCTCATCATATCGCCTGCCACATCAAATACAGTTGCAAAAATAACCCACGGCATTGCAGACACCCTTGTCACCAATGCAGTGACCCAGGCAGTAAAAGGCAGTGTCCCGGTACATATAATACCTGTGGATATTGCAGGCGTGGTACGCTCGGAACTGCCATATAATATTGACAGGGATCTATGCCAAAATTGTGAGGATTGTCCCCCCAGGAATGAATGTCCCAACCAGGCTTTTACTGATGAGCCGCAGATAGACCTGTTATTGTGTGACGGTTGCGGTAATTGTGTTGATATCTGCACGTATGGAGCAATAAAGGGCGGGGAAGTGGAACTTAAAATTCGGGATATTGACAGCAGGAACGTCCGGATACTCAGGGGATTGGATGAGATAACAGTACTTGATGACCCATATGCCATATTAGAATTAATTTTGTGAAAAACCGGTTATTTTTTAAATCCAATATGATAAATACCATAATAACTGTTTGAGGGCAGAATTTGGAAATAACGATGTTACCTGATATACTGTTATTTATCATTGCTTTCCCTATAATTGTATATTCCAGTGATTTCTTTACAGAGAATGCTGTCAAACTGGCCCGGTCTTTCGGGGTTTCACAATTTCTCATAGGTATAACCATAGTAGGGATAGGGACATCCCTGCCAGAGATCGTTGTGACCGACTATGCATCCTTTTCAGGCGTATCTGGCATTGTGATCGGCAATGTTGTAGGTTCTAATATCACAAATCTTGCGCTTGTACTTGGTTTATCTTTTTTTATAAGAAATACTGTCATCTCTGACGACCACATGTTCAAGGACAGTATCATTCATTTACTTGTAATCGGTTTTGGTACAATCCTCATTCTAACCAATAACAGCATAAGCAGGCTTGAAGGTGTGATACTGACTGGGGTATATATCGTATACATATTATATTCAATAAAATCCCATCAAAAACCAAATGAATCAAAGAACAACGATGATTTCAATATCAAAATAGTATTTTACACGCTGGCCGGACTGGTCGGTGTGCTCATTGGCAGCAAATTGCTGGTTGATTCGGCTGTCAACCTGGCAGACCAACTCGGGATTTCAAGTGCGGTTATCGGTCTTACCATAATTGCACTGGGGACGTCCCTGCCTGAACTGGCAGTGTCCATTTCTGCAGCCCGTCGTGGATTTACCATGTTGATACTTGGAAATGTTATCGGGTCCAATATCACCAACATTGTGCTGGCAATGGGGACCGCTTCAATGATAAGAGAAGTGGTGGTTGAAGACGCCTTCCTGTTCAGGTTCAACCTTGCATATATGCTGTTGTTATCGCTGATCCTAATCCTTGTTGTAAGGAAAAAGGAGATATCTCGATTGTGGGGTGCCTTATATCTATTGATGTATGTGTTCTTTATATATTCAATTTACATCATCTGATGACCCGGCGGTTCCGGAATTGATGACCCGGTAATTCAGGAATTACATGATGGGTTGGCCGGTTATTATCCGGAATAATATATAGATCACAAGTATTATAACTCCTCCCAGCCCTGCCATTCTTATTAAGTGAAGCAGGATATTTTGTTTTAGCAGCTTACCTGAATATATTCCCAGCAAGGCCAGGGCAGTAATACTTGATCCGATGGATACCTCCAGGTGGCGGGTTTCAAGAAAAATAAAAGGCAATATGGGTATCAGTGAACCAACAAAACTTGCACCACCCATTACAAGGGAACTGATCAGGACATTTTTTACGGTCAGCTTCTTTATCTTTGTATTGTCAAGGCTTCTGAGTAGGGGTTTTTCGAGTCTGGAAAGTTTATCATATTCTTTTGCACTCCTTGTTACATACGACCCTGCGCAGTTTGCAAGTGCAAGCGCTACTGCTCCTCCAAGTGCAACATTGACAATAAATGATGTATCACCAAAGAACGATACACCGATTATGACACCCTGGACTGTCAGGATTCCCACAAAGCTTCCCAGGATAATGTGTCTTCCATTTTCAACTTTAAGATCCATGTTCTATAATATTAGTAACAATATTTTGATGATATTGATAGTATTCCGATGATATTGATAGTATTACCGATAATAAATATCAGTACATAATACTTAAAGTATGGTAATCACATTACCCTGATACGATTATGGATGGACTGAAATTCCCGATATATAAAAACTTCCTTTTTAAAGTATTCGCTTATATTGAACACGGTTCTGTAAGAGTGAAAACTTCGGGTCCTTTGCGCTTCCTGGTAGATCGCTTTACCGGCCCCCTGGTAAGCATCTTTGAAGGGGAAGTTCCTGTAAGGGTCAATAATGATACACTGTTCTTTTCTACCTGGATACCCCCCATCCCCTCCCTGGCATTTGACAGGCTGGTGCAAAATCAAGTAAAGAATATGATGGCCCGGACCTTGTGGAAACTTGGCATGCCTGCGTCCACCAACCCGGAACAAGTGACCATTTCCATTACAGAAGAGTGTCCGAACAGGTGCATCCACTGTGCCTTGCCAGATACTAAGAACAAGACAAGTCTATCTGTTCCTGCCATTAAGGATATTATTGACCAGTCTGTGGATATGGGGGCCACCCAAATAATTTTTGACGGCGGCGAGCCCATGGTATATGAAGGACTTGAGGAACTTGTCTCCCATGTCCCGGATGGGGCCATTGCAACTGTATTCACATCCGGTTCAGGTCTCACAAAAGAAAAAGCCCTGACACTGACAGAAGCCGGCATGTTTAGTGTCAATGTCAGTCTTGACAGCCCAAAGGAGGCCGAACATGACAGGATCCGGGGCAGGGAGGGTGTATTCAGTGAAGCTATGAATGCTATAAGGTACAGCCTGGATGCGGGAATGCTGGTAGACATTTATGTGGTGGTGGCACCCCATAACATCCATGACCTGGATGAGTTCTACGACCTGGCCGAATCGATGGGGGTGCATGAGCTATCCTTCTACGAGATAGTACCTACCGGAAGGTGGATAGACCATAAAAAAGATATTCTCTCTCCTGAGCACCATAAACTGCTGGATGAGTTCGTTGAACGAAGAAGCAGCGGGGCAGTGAAGGTGTTCTGTATACCCCATGTCATGAGTACTACCGGTTGTTTTGCAGGCCGGCGCTGGCTGCATGTGACACCACAGGGTGATGTCCTGCCCTGTGCCTGTATCCCGATACCATACGGGAATGTCCATGATGAGCCGCTAAAAAGTATCTGGCGGAGTATCCAGAAAACCGGAATTTACCGCTCTCCTTACTGTCTTATGAGGGATGAAAATTTCAGGGCAGAGTATATTGAAGGACGGGATTGAACGGCAGACTTTTTTATTTATTCTGGATGAAATAGATCATGGCAAAGAAAATAAATGGATCATGCCAAAGAAAATCAACCACATAGAGCACAGAGCGTTATTGTTTCTCTGTGCTCTCTGTGCCCTCTGTGGTTATAAACCGTTCCAGGAAATAATAAAAAGTCTCTTAAACGGCAGAGCAATCTTTATGAGCACAGCCGCTGTTGGTGAGGCAAATGATATTTGAGAAGATACATACCATTCCCACTTCGGAAGAACTTCTGGACAAGGCCTTTCGCAAAGCCAGTCGTGCCCGGAAAGGGAAGACGGTCAGAAGTGAATTTTCCCGCCGCCGGGCTGAAGAGTCCATGCTGTTGACTGCAGCCAACATACTATCGGATAACCTTGCAAATGTGGTGCGGCAGTTCCCAAGTTTTGAAAATATCCCTGAATTCTACAGGGAATTAGCAGACATACTGGTGGGTGTGGATGCATTGAGGACCAATATTGCATCAGTGCAGTGGGCCGGTGAGAAGATACATGAAATTGCACGGCTGCATGTGGGAAAAATGCGGCATAGCGATGACCCTGTGGCTGTTCGTAAGGCTGCTTACGGCAGGATATCCTCTATCACAAGAGATGTGGATAAGAGCCTCAGGTTACTGAACGATGCCAGGAATAAACTGAGAAAACTACCTGATGTGGGTATTGAACCTACAGTCGTTATCGCTGGTTATCCTAATGTGGGGAAATCCAGTTTCGTTTCCCTGGTGTCAAGTGCAACTCCAGAGGTTGCAACCTATCCTTTCACCACCAAGGGGCTGGCTGTGGGGCATTTCAAAGTGGGAAGTACCAGGTGCCAGATTGTGGACACACCGGGTCTGCTGGATAGGCCGCTGGGACAGCGTAATGAGATAGAAATGCAGGCCATCTCGGCATTGAGGCACCTTGGCGATGTGCTTTTGTTCATTATTGACCCCTCAGGTACGTGTGGGTATGAGCCGGATGAGCAGATGAGGCTTCTGGATGAGGTGCGGGAGCATATTGAGATGCCCTTGCTTGTGGCAGCCAACAAGGTTGACCTGCTGGTGGCAGACAATAAAATTGACATTCTGGATAAGATGTCGGGAAGCGGGTTCGATGAGGTCATGTCAACCCTGACAGGTGAGGGTGTGGATGATGTGATGGGGCGGCTGGTGTCAATGATGGATATTGGTAAGTATGTCGACACAATTGAAAAATAGTTTGTAACTATTCAGCCCTTCTCAAATTTCACCCAACTCATTTAGTTTCTTCAGTTCTGAAACTAAAATATCCACTTATACATTATCCAAAAATGGAACAAATGGCTTTCCATTGAAAACCGCTCCAATTGCATCAATAAC
>JAUWRA010000058.1 GCA_030610815.1 Methanosarcinales archaeon | reverse complement strand
AGTTAAATGAAATATCTAGTGAAAATAATGTCGAACTTCAATATATCCATCTAAATCTTGAAACCATCTACAAGAGTATTAATAATATCGAAAAACAAATATCTCAGTTGAAATAATAATAGAATATTTCATCGATACCCGATTCCATCCCCTGAATTTTGTCTTGGGTTTAAGACCTATTTTTCCTTATCCTTCAGGATATTCTCAAGCTCTTCCCTTTGCTCAGAAGTAAGCTCATCCATGGCCTTCTGTGACTCGAATGTCATCTTCCTGATAAACAGGTTCTCCAGCATAGGCAGAATATGTTGCGTCTGCTGCTTACTCTCATACCCGGCCCTGGCTGTGTCCCTCATCAGGGTAAGTTTTTCCGCGGTTATGCTGCCCTGCCCCAGTCCCGGACAGTCCATATCCACTATAATATAATTCTTACCATTATAACCCAAGGGGAACGAACGGCAGGAAAGCGGCCTGTTATCACTCAGGGTGCACTCGCTCTTTTCAAGGTCATACAATGCGCACACAGTCCTTTCATCTTTTGTCGGTTTGTCCAGTTGGATAGTAACAGAACCAAAATCTCCTGTAATAAACAAGTGGGGCAGTACCTTGTACATCAACCCATGCTCCACCCAGTGATTTATGTCATCCAGATATACAGTTACATCCCTTTCACAGCATTTACCGCATTCCTGGCATTCAAATACAAATTTCGGTTTATCGTTCATAATTTCAACATCTTCCCATAAAGTCCTATTCTGCTTGTAAATGGATTCATGTCCGGGAACTCCTGGTGATCTCCCCTGCCATATCAGTGGTCATGATCTTCCTGACCTCATCAATATCCCGGGTCTGTCCCAGCGCCCACATCAATTTCACCAGCGCAACTTCGGGCATCATATCCTCACCCTCTATGACTCCCGCTTTCAGGATGTCCCGCCCGGTATCATATACACGGTCGCATACCCTGCCACTTAAGCACTGGCTGGTCATCACTACAGGTATCCCGGCTTTTGTCGTTCTTTTGATATACGGCACCCATTCAGTGGATACATGGCCAAGCCCTGTCCCCTCGATAACAATACCCTTATAATTGGCAGAAGCGAACAGCAGGGTTTCCGGACTTGCCCCTGTAGTATATTTTATTAGCGTGCACCTGGGCTCAATATTGGAATTAATTGCCAGTTCCTTCTCCCCACGTCTGGCATGGTCAAGGTAGGTTGTGATCTTGCCGGATGGGTAATCCACCCGACCCAGGGGCCTTGAGTTGATCGACTGGAACGCATCACGCCTGCTGGTATGCATCTTCCTGACCTTCGTTGCCTTGTGGATATGGCAGAAATCGTCCGAGGTTGTCCCGTGCATGACCACAGTAACCCCGGCAATATCGCTGGTAGCCACCTTTGCTGCACAGATAGCGTTCATGGCATTGTCACTGCTGGGACGGTCAGCACTGCGCTGGCTGCCTACGAACACAACAGGCACCGGCGTCTCGATCATAAACGCAAGGGCTGCTGCCGTGTACATCATAGTATCCGTACCGTGGGTGATAATAACCCCGGCAGCTCCGGCTTTTATCTCATTATAGACTTCCTCTGCCAGCCTGACCCAGTATTCAGGCTGCATGTTCTCAGATAAGATACTGTAACATACCCTGGCATTATAATTAGCAATCTTGGTAAGTTCAGGAATGGCCAGTAAAATATCCTCGGCTGTGAACTGGCTGGTCACAGCCCCGGTCCTGTAGTCTACCTTACTTGCAATGGTCCCGCCTGTGGATAGGATGGATACATTGGGCAGGTCAGGATCATGGGGCGGCAGTTCTACTGTTGCAGCCTGCACATCCTGTTTTTTCTCAGCCAGCTCCATGGTAACATTACCAGGATCAAATCCCACGTTATACCCGTTTATCAATTTAATGACAGCGTTGTCCGTGATCGAGGGCATAAGCACACCGTTAAAAGTGCGATTGCCCTGTTTTACCAGTACGCTGTCCCCTTCTTCTACTGTCATGCATTACCTCTTTCAATAAATGAAGCCTTAATGTTATCAAGCTTTTTCATGGCATCCTGGACAAAATTGGTTTTTTCCATGAGCGTATCAATATCCAGCGATAACTGGTAATTGCGCTCTTCTATCATCCTGCTTACTTCAACTGGTGATGGACCTCCGACTACATTACGCCGTTTTACATTCTCCATGACATCAAGAGCACCATCAAACATCTCCTGGCTAAGCCCCTCATCCGAAAGTTTCCTGCCTGTTATCTCAAGTGCGATCCTGTCCAGCTCTTCAAGTGTCCTGAGATCACTTTTTGACAGCGTACCTACGATCTGGTGTGCGGTCCTGAAGGGAATCTCAGTTGTCCGGACAATCGTATCAGCAAGTTCTGTAGCTGTAGAAAAACCGGTGTCTGCCGCAGATTCCATTTTTTCGGTATTGACTTTCATAGTGGGAAGCATACCTGCCATTATTTTTACTGAACTTATAGTGTTACCGGCCGCCCTCCACATGTGGGGAGTTACCTCCTGCAGGTCCCTGTTATAGCTCATGGATAGTGCTTTTGTGATGGTCAACACAGACATCAGGCATCCGTAGACCGTACCTGTCTTACCCCTCAGGAGTTCAGCAGTATCAGGATTCTTTTTCTGGGGCATGATGGATGACGTGGAAGCATACTGGTCGTCCAGTTCCACAAATCCGAATTCCTCTGAACTCCAGGAAACGATCTCTTCTGCAATCCGGCTCAGGTTTGTCATTATGTTTGAAAATGCGGATATAGATTCCAGGACAAAATCCCTTGTACTTACAGCGTCCATTGAGTTTTCAATGATTTCGTCAAATCCAAGCAGTTCACGTGTACGTTCACGGTTGATCTCAAATCCGGTCGATGCGAATGCTGCTGCTCCCAGCGGGGACATGTTCGTCCTCATGTATGCACCCAGTAGCCTTTGGGTATCCCTTGAGAGGGCATCGTGGTGGGCAAGCAGATGATGGGCAAAGGTAGTGGGCTGGGCATGCTGCAGGTGCGTGAATCCGGGCATCAGGGTCTTTGTATGCTGCCGGGCGATCTCCAGCATGGTCTTTCTAAGGGTGATGAGTTCATGCATCAATGTAAGCAGTTCATCCCTTAATCCGATACGGATACATGTAGCGACCTCATCGTTTCGGGAGCGTGCGGAATGCATTCGTCCACCTGTATCCTCGCCTACTAAATTTATTAGCTTTGCTTCGATGGATATGTGCAGGTCTTCGTATGACATATCAAGCCCTTCAAACCCTTCCTGCTTAATAGTATCCAGGGCCCTGAGGATCAGTACACATTCATCCCTGGTTATGATCCCGACTTCGCTTAACATCACAACATGAGCCATGTCTACTAACAGGTCTGCATCGAATATCATCCTGTCCGCATCCATTGATGAAAGATAATTCAGGATATCCGGATCTTGTTTTGATCCCAGGCGTCCTCTTCGTAAAATGTTATTCATAACGCACCTATGTATCATACATGATTGTTGAGACTTTTTATTATTTTCTGGGACGATTTGAAAAACCGCAGAGAGCGCAGAGTGACGCAGAGTAAAATAACGACCCTCTGCGAACCTCTGTGTCCTCTGCGGTTAATCTTTTTTTTTACATGGTCCATTTATCCTGAATGAATTAAAAAGTCACTGACTGTTATACATGAATGTTAAATGGAATAAAGTTTTTGAATAATCCCTTTATGTCATGTGCATTGGTCACGATGCGTTCTAATTTGTCCATATCTTTTTCCAGGTGCAGGTGACCGATGCAACTGCAATCGGAACTCCCGAAATTGTGTATCGTTTCAGTATGTGACCCGATCGTTCCCGATATTTGACATTCCAGGTCCTGGTCTGTGTGTGTCAGCACCACGCCTCTTGGAATGGTATGCGTCAACAGGTAGTCTATATGCCAGCGCCTGGTCGGGTTACGCCCGGCTGCCACGTCCAGGTGCCGCCTGATCCTGCCAAAACCGCCGCCACCTCTTGCCGAGCCAGTGTATGAATAATAACCGGCAGGGAACTTGATCCCTCCCAGTGCCCCTACTGTTATGTACATATCTTTTTCCAGTTCCAGTAACAGCGAATAGATACCACTGCCTTTGGGTATGGTAATATCCGGATCGTTCATTAGCTATAATTATATGGTGAGGTTTAAACAATTATTGTTAGTTCATTGCTATGTAAGAGGAACTATCAGGTTATTGACTATCAGGTCATTGATCTTGAGCACAAGGTTTAACTGGACCGGTTCAATATAACGCCGCCAGAGATGGAACAGCCCGGCAAGCACTCAGAATTCGATAGATTCCAGCCTCAACAGTTCCAGTTTAAGCCCTATTCCCAGGGAATAGCCGCCAGGCCCGTGTTTTGAGACTATGCGGTGACATGGGATAATTACAGGCACCCTGTTCGACCCAAGGGCGTTTCCCACGGCCCTTACTGCTTTTGGCCTGCCTGCCATACTGGCAAGCCGGGAATAGGTAATACAAGTGCCCCGGTGGACGGACCTGGTGGCAGTAAGCACTTCCTGCTGGAACGGTGTAAAACCTGACAGGTCCACATCATAAGATGAGAAATCGACGTTCTCTCCCATGAAGTATCTTTGCAGGTCAGAGGTTACCGGCAGGGTTACGCTCTCGTCACAAGGACGTTGCTCAAATAACTTCACTGACCTGACAGACACAGGATCTGCTTCCACAGCCACCCACCTTTTCACTTTGTTAGCAAAAAAGCAATCCGTTACATATTTTTCCATGATCATATGATATACCAATCACAATCATCTGTTACCTGGACATTTGTTCTCCGGATATCAGTTTCCACATTATTTGAAGTATCCAGGCCTGCCGCCCGGCAGATAGCTTCATCGAAATCCCTCTGGTATTCCTGGTGATAAAGACTTCCGAAGCTGAATTTCAAGTCAGGGTTATGGAGTTTTTCCATTGTCCCGGATTTTGGTACAATGTCCACCTTGACCTGGCTAAGTTCCACTGCCTTTTCCATGGCCAACCTGAAATCTCCCAAACAATACGCTATTCTGTGTCTGTAATGCTGCTTCGTTAACTCAAGATAACGTGCCAGTCTCTGGCTCTCTAACTTGTGGAATTCCCGTTTGACCTTTGGTATGTCACACCGCCCCAGCATGAACTGGTAATCCATAAACGGATATTCGGTATCCAGTTCCCTGGGCGTTACGCCGCAGGTACCAAATACCACTACGTGGACCTGGTCATGAGTGAGATGCCTGAATATGATACTGTCAAACATTTTGTGGGACGGACTTTCATGATATGGTTTTGCTTTCGAACACGGAACGAAGATGCATATCTCCCGCTTAGGGGGTTCATATTCGGTGAGAACCCATTCAACAGCCCTGACCATATCAGGGTGTTTAATCACACTTTCACCTATCAGGGGTTCAGCGGATCGTTCGTGTTCAGGTATTATCACTTTTTCACCACAAGTACTGGTATGTGTGATATTTTAATAAGTTTTCCAACCACAGTTACAAGTCCAACTTTCTGTGAACGGATTCATGCCAAAGTGCTGCCTGAAAAACTGGATAAGGGGATGTACGGGTGCATGGGGGAGGTAGTGTAAGGGCTGGAAGCTTGGAAAGGTTGGAAAGGTTGGAAAGGTTGGAAGAATTTACTTCCAACTAATATATCTATTCCACTTCCACTGTCAGCACAAACCTTTGCTCGCTGCCGGTCATGTTCTCCCACGAGCGGCTGTACACGCCCATCACCTGCTGCGTCCCGCTGGCAGTGGCCTTAATATCCCATTCGTGAATGCCGCCTGCACCTAAAAGTTCGGAGGTGGGAGGTAAGTAATTGTCGCTCATGATCTCAAGACCGCCGGTTGTCTCCAGTGTCCACTGGTATCCTGTAGTGGGGTTCTCGTTTAATTTGATCTGGAAGGTATCGCCCGTTGCCAGTTCTACTGTGCTGCCGTCATTATCCTCTGTAAAGACATTTGCCCCGGAAACGCCACCTGCATCTTCGATGATGTTATCAATGGAGAGTTCGAAGGAATCGGTCACAGTGTTGACATTAACGTCATACGTACCCGCCTTCAAACCGTATACATCAAGCGGGACTACTTTTTCGTAGGGTACAATGGCCTGTGTGCACATCATATCTTTTGGTCGTTTTGTTGTTATCGTAACTGTGAAAGTATTGCCGTCCCTTTCCTTTTCAACCCTGTCAATCTCGGTGCAGCCGTCCGGCAGGTAGCCTTTTGCCACTACATGTATCTGTACAGGAAATGATTCGAGAACCAGTATTTCGGTGGATTCGACCACAGCATTTCCATAAATGTAATCCCCGTCTTGTGATTCACTTTTGTTATCCTGCGCATCTGGATCAGTGGCCGGATCGGGAGCCTGTGTACATCCGCTCAGTATTATTAGTGAAGTAATGATCATCAGGACGATCAACCGGATTGTTGATTTCTTTATCAATTTGACATCTCCATTCTTGATTTTCACATATAGAAGAAGACGTAGATTTTATATATCTTTTGCCTTGACTGCGAATCGGTTTGCAATTATTGTTAAAAACCAAACTAGTATCAAATATTAAGTTATTGACTATATTTTCATTCCGAGAACTTGAGCCTTGAAACGCCCATGTTCACTTTGAGTTTCAACTCATCAGGCACACTGTCCATCAGTTCCGGCTTTAGATAGACCGCCCTGGCCCAGGCGTGGGCTGCCCTGTCATATCTGCCCTTGTTATAGCAGGCCGATCCCATACCCTGATGTGCCTCGGTAAACCTGTGGTCCAGCTTTGTGACCTGCTCAAACTCCTTTATCGCATCATCATACTTCTCAAGCTCCAGATAGACATGTCCAAGATTATTACGGGCCAGGACATATTCAGAGTCAAGCCTGATAGCTTCCTGGAATTCCTTTACTGCTTCATGGTATTTCTTTTGTCCGGCAAAGATGTGGCCCAGACTGTTATGTGCCGGTGCATATTCAGGATCAAGCCCCAGTGCTTTTTCAAGCTCAAAGACCGCCTCATCGTATCGCCCCATCCCGGTATAGATATGTGCAAGGTTGCTGTGTCCTTCTGTATATCCCGGGTTGAGCTTTAATACCTCCTTGAGTTCACCTATTGCTTCCTCATTCCTGCCCATCCTGTCATAGATAACAGCCAGGTTATTGTGGGCTTCGATATAATCCGGATAAAGTTTGAGAGCCTCCCTATACTCTGCGATTGCCTCCCCGTACCTGCCAGCCGTATCATAAACAATGCCCAGGTTATTATGGATAATATGACTAAGACCAATATCTGTGGTCACTTGGAAGAAAGAATAATATTTCATCAACAAACCGGATGTCTCCTCATCCAGTCCGGGTATCCCGTCCGGATTCTTGAGATAATAAAAATTATCCCGCCTGTCATATACCTGCTCGATATTTACTTCCTTTATCGCATCCAGGCTGAAATCAATGAACATCATTGAACCGGGCGAAAAACCATCGATCATGATACATACATGGGGTCCTGCACTCACAGTCTTTACCTCTGGTACCAGGCAGCGCAGGAGTATGTAACCAAGCTGGGTTATGGCAGCACATGAAACAAGGAATTCCTTCTCATTTCTTTTTATTTCATCAGGTATACCTGACCCGTCAAGGATCGCAAAAATATCCTCGTTCTTCAGGTTCAGGCCGTTCACCAGAAGCTTGAGCAGCGGCTGGGGAATATCAGGCCGGTAAAAGCCTTTGTCTTCCAGTGAGACCATCAGCGTCTTCAAGGAATCAACCAGTCGTGTTATATCCTTTTTCTGGCTGGCAGAAAAAATTGATCTTTTAATTTCAGGGAATCCGGTCTCCCTGAACAACGTATTGAGCCCGTTCTGGATATCCTGTATTAATGCTTCATTGTAGCCCAGTTGGACGAGCAGTGACCTGATCTCAGGGCCGGGATATATTTCTGCCATCGTTAACGAATAGCCCTCCCCTTTACATATGGTTTATGGAAGAGGAATGTTAAAATCTGTATCATTAGGTTTTTGACAATAAAATACGTGTTTATCGATAATTACGTCAGAACATCCTGGTATTGAGCTATTTTCGGAGTAAAACTGTTTTTGATTACAAAAAAAACCTGTTGTTTGATCACCGAATAATTTCAAAATTCTTCTGATTGAAATATTCCTTTTCAGCATATGCGGGTTCTGAAGGAATTATCAGAATGTTCTTATCCTGTATGTTCCTTGATTTTGTCTCTTCAATAAAACCATTAACAATACCTTTACTATTAGTATCTACGAGATATTCGATATCATCTATTAATAAAATGATATTATTGACTTTTCCATAAAATGACTGGACTACCTTACTTATCTTGGGCAGACTGGTAGTGCATACACAATTGGGTATCTTTACATCTTCTGTGCTGAGCCAGACCACTGGAAGGTTTTCATTACCGACAATCTTCCTGACATCATCCGGATGTCTTTTTGTGATACATAATCCTTTATATCCACGTTTTGTCATATACTTGAACATATCAAAACTCTTCTCTGAATTCAGGTCATCATTGACCAGGTAATTTATCCCGTTCTTCAGATCGTATTTATAGGCTATGGATCTGATATCAGTATAGAGAATCAGGAACATGTTGAATTCCAGGTTATCAATAAAATACTTGCCTTTGACCATATATGCTTGTGATACCGGAGAATCGAATTCGATAGAGTTTAATTTTTCCAGTATCGTATCCTGGGTTATATTTTCCGGTGCATCAAAAGTGATCTTAATATCCAGAAGGTCACTGAATGTACTCATAAATGAGTTAATAAACACGTTTCCCATTTCATTGAACACAGAACTGACCGTACCCTCGGTATCATCTGAAATGTCCCCCATTATATCACTTACGATATCATAGGCAAATTGCCTGGGTATCAGCAGGACAGCAGTACCTTTGTTCGTACCTGTGAGTGCATAGTTCACACCAATACATTCAGTCCCGATATATCCAGGAATATCGGGTAGTTCAATTGACCTGAAATCTGAGATTGAGACTTTTACGTTTTTGTTGATCATCCTGGATAGTGCTTGAATCCCCCTCCGGATGCCGTTCTTGATAAAATCTTTCAATATGGCACGCTCTGTGGTCACATCCTGCCTTACTTCCTCCAGGGCAGCACTCTTCAAACATTTCTCTGCTACGGCTATGATCTTTTCTTTATCAAAGGGCTTGGTGATATAATCAGAAGCACCTGCTTCTATGGCTTCTGAAACACGGAAATCCTGGACATCGGCACTACAGACAATGATCTTTGCGCTGGAATCCTTGCTGATTATGTCCTTTATTGCACTCAACCCGTCCTTTTCAGGCATCACAAGGTCCATCAGTACAAGGTCGGGTTTGACCTCGTCATACCTGGAAACTGCTTCGTTTCCGTTAACAGCCTCATCAACATCATAACCGTTTTCTGTCAAAATGTTTTTTAATATTGTCCGTGTTAAAATAGAATCATCTGCAACCAGAACTTTAACCATATTTTACCTCATATCTAAAGTATAAATTATTACAATAAATATTTATTAATTGAATATATCTATATTGAAAGGTTTACTAATTTTTTTATATATGGGAAATCATTTAAATGTTCCTATAATAGTAATGTAATCAAAGTCTATAAACCATGAATGTCCAAAATATGAATGTTTAAAATTCAAATGTCTGCAGCAGTGTTTACCATACATAATTTGTAAGAGGAATAATATTGAAATTAAGTGTTTTCACAGTGGATAACATGCCCATGATTGGACAGGGTCATGACCTTGCCTGGCTCATCCACAAGCGAACGACAATAGAAGAACATGACATTATTGTGATCGCCTCAACAATCGTGTCAAAGGCACAGGCGTTGGTTATCGATCCTGGAACAATAACTCCCACAGCTGAAGCCATAAGGATCTCTAAAAAAATCGAAAATGACCCGGCCTTCGTCCAGGCAGTGCTCAATGAAAGTACGGAAGTTCTCATTGAATCCCCCATCTTCCTTGTCAGGCACGTAAGCGGGAATGTCTGCATCAATGCAGGTATTGATGAGTCAAATGTGGAGCATGGATTATTATTGCTGCCCTCTGACCCGGATGAAAGTGCCAGGCAGCTTAAAGAAGATTTTTTCAGGCTGACAGGCAAACGGGTCAGTGTTATCATCACCGATACCAACGGCAGGGCGTTTCGGGAAGGGCAAACAGGTATTGCCCTGGGGATTGCCGGTATCGACACACATCATGACTGGAGGGGCAGCACTGACCTGTTCGGGGTTGAACTGGAAGTTGCCAACGAGGCAGTGGTAGATGAGATAGCCGGGTTTGCCAATTTCCTTATGGGTGAAGGTGATTGGGGTACACCGGTAGTGGTGATCAGGGGAGTGGATATGTATTCCGGTAATGGGGGGATGGATGCCATGTATCGCAAACCCGAAACCGATGTAATAAGAAAAGCGTTACAGTACTACAAGGATAAGGTCGGATAGATAAAAAATAATCTCTATCTGCACATTTTGAACTTGCAACAATTGGATGAACACTGTTCGAAGCCCTTAAATGAAATAATTACCAAATATAGCCGGATTTGAATGAAAGAGCAGATGTGAAATATTATGAGTAAAAAAGCAGCAATAATAAAAGGAGACGGTGTGGGACCTGAACTGGTAGATGCCATGATCGCAGTTACCCGGGCTGCCGGTACAAATGTAGAGTTCATACCATGTGAGGCTGGAGCTACCTGGTGGGAAGCCCAGGGTGGCGATTCACTTATTCCACAGGAGACCTGGGACCTGCTTGAAAAGACAGATGCATGTTTCAAGGGACCCACCACCACACCTGGCGGTGCAGGTTCACCCAAGAGCGTTGCCGTATCTATCAGGCAGAAATTCAACCTGTACGCCAATGTCAGGCCGACCAGGACATTCCCGAACACGGCAAAGCCACTTGGGGATGTGGATTTCGTATGCGTCAGGGAAGGGACGGAAGGGTTGTATATCGGTGAAGAGATCAAGCTTACCGATGATGTCTATATTGCCATACGCAAGATAACCCGCACCAATAGCAGCCTTATTGCCAGATATGCCTTTGATGAGGCAAAGCGAAGGGGCTGGAAGAGGGTGGTGCCCATCCATAAGAGCAATATTCTCAAGTTGACCTGCGGTACATTCTTAGAAGAAGTGGAAAAGGTACACCAGGACTATCCTGATATGGAGGTCTGGGAATACCATATTGACAATATCGCACAGCAGTTAATTAAAAATCCGCAGATATTCAATGAATCCATCCTGCTGTCCACAAATTTGTTCATGGACGTGATAAGCGAGGAATGCAGTGCACTTGTTGGCAGTATCGGGTTGATATATTCGGCAAATTTTGGCGATAGTTATGCCATGTTCGAGCCTGCTCACGGTTCAGCACCGAAATATGCGGGCAAGGATAAGGTCAATCCGGTAGCTACCATACTGGCAGGGGCATGGATGCTGGATTATCTTGGTGAGAAGGAGCAGGCAAAGGCAATTTTCGATGCTACTGAATCAGTGATATCAGAAGGCAAACATGTCACCTATGATATGGGCGGCAGTGCAAAACTTAGCGAGATGGCTGATGCTATTATTGCTAAGTTGGAATAAATCAAAAAAAAACAAGACAGACCGGCGGACTTTTCCGCCGGTAAAATTATTTTCTCAGCGAATATTTGCTTTTTCGTGTGTTTCGGATTCTACGATCGGTTCGAACATGAAGTATTTCTCAACATAACCCCTCAATTCCTCATCTGAGATGCTGGATACTCTTAGTTCCTGATCATAGAGCCGGTGGATATGGTCTTGGATCTCCTTTAGCCTTGGGTCTTGTTTCAGTACCTTGACTGTGACACCCATCAATTCATTCAGGGTCTCCTCAACCTTATGCCTGAGTACTTCAAGTCCGGATGAATCGCCGATCAGCAACATCCGCTTCCCGCCCACGAGCTCTGGCAGGTAGGCCTCGTAAGTGAATGGGTTTTTGATGACCCCGGCTGTATGTATACCACTTTCATGGGCAAATATATTCTTACCTACGACAGCCTTGTTACGGGGCACCCTGATACCGATCTCCCTCTCCATGAACCTGGCAAACTCAGTTACTACTTCCAGGTTATATTTATCAAACCCTTCTATCCTCTCATGCAGGAACAGCACTACCTTCTCTATCTCTGTGTTTCCGGCACGCTCACCGATACCCAAAAACGTGAGGCTTGACCAGTTAGCACCGTGCCAGTATCCTGCAAGTGTGTTTGCCATTCCTAACCCGAAGTCATCATGGACATGGGTCTCAATATTCTTGACTTTCATTTCGTCATGCAGGTATTTGACCATTGACGGGATGCCATATGGTTCGTCCACACCTTCAAAAGGTATTCCCATACCAAGGGTATCGCATAAACGGATAATGCAGTCCGGGTCGATCTCTATCAATTTTTCGACAAGCGGGAACACAAAACCGTAGTTGTCGGCACGGGTCATATCTTCGATATGTGCGCGGGTGCGCAGTCCGTGGTCCACTGCATACTGCAGTGCATCCAAGTATTTCTCTTCTGCGGCCTCTCTGTTTGGAAGTCCCATCTTGTCAATTATATGTGAATCAGAAACTGACATCAGTATGCCGGTTTCTTCTATCCCGTCCATCTCCAGCACAATATCAATGTCGTCAGTGTTTGCCCTGGCCCATCCTGTGACCTCAGGGAATTCGTATCCCTTGTCCAGCATAGATCTGACTGCTTCTTTATCCCTGTGGTTAAAAACAAAGGTTTCCAGTTTTTCTATTCCGATCTGGTGAAGATACTCAAATATCTGGAGTTTATGGCTTTTTGACATAACGACACCCGGCATCTG
>JAUWRA010000056.1 GCA_030610815.1 Methanosarcinales archaeon | reverse complement strand
GGTATCCACTTAACTCCCGAAACTTCATATAAGTGGAAAAGTTTAATGTTGAGTAATGCCAGAAGCAGACGTGGACGAGCCTAGGACATGGAACCAGTTTATGGACTGGTTCTCAACGGGAGTTAAGTGGATACCCCACTTATTATAAAACCGCAGATAAACACAGATGAACGCAGATTTTCAGGCAGCGTATCCGCGTTTATCTGCGGTTATTTTGATAGTACCAACATGTAATGTAACGGTCTCAGTAATTCGTAAGGTTTATTACTTGGAAGCTGAAAGGTAGAACCAGCAGGATATTGCGGCAGGATTCCCTGAACTGAAGGAATGGTGCAAGCGCAGTCTGTTGGCGGGAAGTGTTGGACATAGCCGGGAAGTTGTTGACATGCACATTGACGGACAAGATGGAAAATCGAAAGGCTGAGGTATTATATACAGACCCTGAACTTAAGTCCGGGGTATAATGACTACGGATAGGATGATAAATGCTCGTATGGGACGATAGAAATCAATAACGTTTAAAAATTAGGACCGATTAATATTGTAAATATTTATGAAAAGCTTTTCAGAAATTATATTATGCATAGGATTCTTTTCATGCGAGTTATTAGACTGGAATGGGGGGTGACAATTTTGGCAGAATATGTTAATCAAGAATTAAATGATAAATTGTCAACACATTTTCCATCAGAACTCGAAAATTTTATATTTAATGATTTAAAAGCAATTTATGACCCTGACTTTCATGAAGTACAAGAAAACTTAAACGCCAATGAAGAAAAGCTACAAAAATATCTTGGCACATATTTTCCACGAAGTTTCACAGAAATCAATCTCATATTCTCTGAATTATTTTGTAATACTTATATAAAAAGCATATTTGATAAAAATGAAATATTTATACTTGATATAGGAAGCGGTACAGGCGGAAATTTGTTGGGTTTGTTATGGTCCATGAAAGACTTATATGAAAATTTTGAACATAAAGATATTTATATAATATCTGTTGATGGCAATAATAAAGCTCTAGATATTCAGGAAGTATTAATAAATAAATTTTTTCCTATTAACGTTGATTTACACGTGGAAAAATCTAAAATATGGTATGATAATATTTATTATAATTTAGACTTTTTGTTAGATAATTGCCAATTTAAATTCGATGTTATAATGGTGGTTAAATTTGTAAATGAAATCTACAGAAAAGAATATTCTAATAATGAAGGAATGTATAAATTATTAATTGAAACTGTTTCTGATTATTTAAGTAGAGATGGTTTATTTATTTTAGCTGATGTTACGGATAAAATTGAAAACAATGATGACTTGTATTTACCTAAGATAATGAATAAAGAAATCGTTAATTATTTGAATAGTACAGATGCAAAATTGAGACCAATAATTCCGCTGAGTTGTGCATTTTGGTATAACAGCTGTACGGCTAAGAAAGAAAACTGTTTCACTCAAAGAAAAATCCCATTTAAACTAAACTATAGTAAAAACTACAATAATAACAAAAACTCAAGAGATTTATATAAATTTAACAATCTTACTTATAAAGTATTTGCGCATAAAATAGCAGCAGAAAAAATTTTGGAGAAAATTGAGAGAAAAAAACATTATAAAATTGCTGAAGGTAAAGCCTGTATTGAAGGCACATATATTTATGAATGGCCAATTTCAGCCAATAAGTATCCAGATGCATTTTCATTTTGTACTTTCAAATAAAATTGATAATTATGACATTCAAAAATTGGGATAAAGCGGATATTAAATTAGATAACGGAGAAATTATAAATGGAATTACGCCAATAATAATTTCAGCTAGCAGATCTACAGATATCCCAGCTTTTCATGCAAACTGGTTCGTTAATAGACTTGATGCAGGATATGTTAAATGGATCAATCCTTTTAATAGAGTCCCCCAATATGTATCTTTTGAAAAAACAAGACTAATCGTTTTTTGGACAAAAAACGCAGAACCTATTTTATCTCATTTAAGTAAAATTGATGCCAAGAACATCAATTATTATTTCCAATTTACACTTAATGATTATGTGAAAGAGGGGTTAGAACCATCGGTTCCTAAATTAGAACATAGAATCTCAACTTTTAAAAAATTGTCTCAGATGATTGGCAAGGAAAAAGTGATATGGAGATTTGATCCTTTAATTATGACAGAAAAAATTAGTGTTGAAAATTTAATTGATAAAATTTATAGTGTTGGGAATGAGATCCATAATTACACAAACAAGTTAGTAATAAGTTTTGCTGATATTGAATCATATTCCAAAGTTCAAAGGAATTTAACAAAATCAGGTATTGATTATAGAGATTTCGATAAAGATAGTATGGAACAAATAGCAGAAGCAATTCAAAAAATTAATAAAGAATGGGGTTTGGAAATTACTACTTGCGCTGAAAATATAAATTTAAATAAGTATGAAATCAAGCACAATAAGTGTATTGACGATGATTTAATGATTCAAATATTCGGAAATGATAAAGAATTAATGAGTTTCTTAGGCGCTAAAAATGAAACTAAATCAAAAAATGTTGATTTATCGTTTTTCGGGGGAGGTTCTGACTCTACAATTCCTATAGTTTATTTAAAAGATAAAGGACAAAGAAAACAATGTGGGTGTGTAGTCAGTAAAGATATTGGTCAATACAATACTTGTGGACATTTATGTACTTATTGTTATGCAAATTATTCGGAAAAAGTAGTTCGAAAGAATCTAAAAGAACAATTGTCCCAAAATGGTGAATCAATCTTAGGAGAGTAATTTCAAAATCAATCAGGATTGCTATAACAAAGATGTGTTCTTTGAATTTCATACTTGAACTTGCGCCTGAAATAAAACGAAGAGGTAAATAAGCAGACTGGAAAATAAATTTATAAGTATCAATTTCAATCCCCTGGATTTGAGCGAAGCGAAATCTGTGATCGTTGACTTCAGCAGGGTAAAACTCATGCTCAGTAGGGTGATAATGGTCTATAACACGAATTTTCGAATAATAAATTGGCGTGAATAATAAGAAATACTGAAAGGAAATAATTCTGTGAAATGAGCTACCAAGGAGCAAATATTTATGTGTAATAATGGGTATGAGGAAGGCCTTACTTTTTCTCCAACAATAAGTTCGAATACTTTGTTTCACTTTACTGATAAGAAAAGTGTCATTGGTATCCTCAAAGAAGGGTTTATACCATACCTTTGCATGCAGGATCTAAACTTTATCTTAAGGGACAATCCTACTGAAGAATTTGCAGAAGAATTACACCAAGCTATTCCAATGGTCTGTTTTTGTGATATCCCACTATCACAATCTAAGAATCATTTGGGCAGATACGGCCGCTATGGCATCGGTCTAAGTAAAGATTGGGGTATGGAAAATAATATCAGTCCAGTGTTATACGCTTATTCAGACCCTCATAAAGGATCGGAAATTAGTTTAGCTATCCAGCAAATGTTGATTAGGCTTTATGAAAAAAGTGATTTAGATAATAGATTGTGGGACGACATATACAGGATATGTTGTTTTGCAAAGCAATACAAAGGAAAATTGTGGAAAAAAGAAGAAGAAAGTTTTTCCGACGAAATTAATTTCTATGATGAACGAGAGTGGCGATATGTACCCCCACGTAAAGAATTGTCCAATTATTACTTGCGGAAAAAAGAATTTTTTAACAAATCACTGCGTGATGAAATAAATCACAAACTTGAGAAAATGCCTTTAGAATTCGAAGCATCAGATATTAAGTACATAATTGTTTCTTCAGAAGAAGAAATTATCTCTATCATTGAAGAGATTGAAGAAATGGATGGGTATAAATCGGATGACAAAAGGTTATTATTTACAAAGGTCATCTGTGCAAAACAGATTGAAGAGGACTTCTAAAAATGCCTAAATATGGCTTAAATATATTATGAATTTTGGTCATGTCCCCGACATACTGAACAGGTACTCTAATTGTTAACAATTCTTTCAATGTCCAAATATGGTCTATAAGTTTCTGAGCCATAGCTGGTGTCCTTTGCAACCATCTTTTGTTCCCACAATTGACCTCTAATCGTAGTGATTTATGCGGTTTAACAAAATTATAAACGGTTTAATTTTAAACTGACGAAGATGGGTTATAAACCATAATAGACCATTCTCCCTTAATGCCCTGGAACAGCATCAATGACCTGCCCGAAAATATCAGGAAAACCCTACCCAGCAAAGCGCAAGAAATTTTCCTCAACGCATTCAACAGCGCATGGACCGGCCCCTGCAAGGACGACCCCGGTAAAAGAGAAACATGCGCATTCCAGCAGGCATGGGGCGCAGTGAAAAACCTCTGCCGGCAGGAAGGCGATAAATGGGTCTCAAAAGCAGCCATCAACTCAGAGCCCACCCCATTCATTATCGCCGCAGCACAAAGCCCCATCCTCATCTCGGGGCCGCTCATCGAAATCAATAAGAAAAACCTCAACGACTGGGATAACCCGGAAGAGGAAAATGAGTAAGTGGAAAGTGCCCAGGGCATAAAAAGCAATCTTCAAAAATGAACTAAAAAAACACATTCAAAAAACAGATATAATCAATACTTTTAGTGAGATTATAAGTTACTACTGTATAAAAGACATTTTTACCCTTAAATAATATTAAAAAAATTATTACAGTCGCAAGTAATCAATCATTTCAAAAGATAAGTTCATATAATCCATGACACATAAATCTCTTCATGCCCTGGGACGATACGCCTGCACAACACAAGAAGAATGCTCCTGCATCAGTGAAATTCGCAATTATCACAGTGAGCACATCCAGGTATGAGACCTATGGCAGTGTATCCGAGCCCCAGCTTGCTGATGACATATCCGGAACGGTCATGGTAGACCTGATATCAGGTTCAGGCTTTGAGGTCAAAACATATTCACTGCTGCCTGATGATGAGACCTTGATTGCCGGGCATGTCCGGGAACTGACAGGTACAGATATAGATGCAGACATGGGTGCGGATATCGATGCTATCGTTATCAGTGGCGGCACTGGACTTGCGCCCGAAGATGTGACCCTGGAAGCGGTGGAACCACTTTTTGACAAGACCATTCCCGGTTTTGGTGAACTGTTCAGGCTGAAAAGCCTGGAAGACGTGGGGACTGCTGCTATGCTCTCCAGGGCATCTGCCGGGATTGTGGGTAGATGCGTGGTATTCTGTTTACCCGGCTCACCGGCTGCGGTTGAGCTTGCCTTAAAGGAGTTGATTATTCCGGAGGCACCCCATATTGTTAAGCACATTTGATAGATTGACAGAGTAGATAATGCGATTCGCCAGAACTTAAACGAAAACTATATCTAACAATGTAAACTACAAAAATATAATATGATAAATATAGGGTAAACATCTGTGTACGTTTGTGGAGTGTATTGAGCTTCCAAATTGGTGATTTACAATTATATGTTTGAAATGGAGGATGTGTATGCAGGGAAATCAAAACTTTGATAATGATGTTGTTGTCGGAAATCGGTATAGACTGAGGGATATGATAGCTCACCAGTCACATATGATAACTTGTGTTCTGCTATTAATTACAGGACTGTACATGGCTATACAGTTCAATACATGTAGCTTACATGCATGGGAGTTGATGTCATATCAAACCCTCCGTCTGGTTCATGTGATTGCAGGTATCCTGTTCCTGGTGATCAACTGGACATTCATACCGTTCAATCTGGTAACCAGCGGTCACCTGTTGAATGACTTATTCGGCCTGAAAGATTTTACCAGGCTTTATCAAGCCATTGTTGGCGTATTTAAACCCCCTGAGGAATATCCAAAATACACGATTTACGATAAAACCACTGGTCATTATAAAAATAAACTCCATCCGGGCTATAAACTTATGGTGGTATTTGAAGCAATGGCCATTCTCTTTATTGGGCTGACAGGCATCATAATGATAGACCTGAAATTCGGATTTATGAATTTTGATATACCTTTATGGAATAATTTCATGGCCTGGTTCGTTAATGACATAACCGGCAGTGCAGCAGCACTTATTGGCATGAGCGGAGTTGAGCTGATCAGGATGATACACTTGTGGGCAACATACTGGTTCGTGCTTGAACTCATCATTCATCTGGGATTCCTGGGAACAGATCCGAGGATGTCACAAAATGTTAAGGCCCTGTTCATAACCGGTAAGGAGACTATGAACGAATACGTAGAAGTTGTTGAGGGTGCACACGAAGAACATAAGAAAAAACCACGGGAGAAAAGACCACTGATCGTATTCAGGTGAACACTTGACAATAATGGGTACCTACTCAACCATATGCTATGATTAAAACGAAAAGTTAATATTAGCATAAGGGAGATGGAAATCAATAATTATACACAAAATATTGAAAGGAGGAGAAAATTTGAAGCAAATCAAAGTTTTGCTATTATTAATAGTAATATTCTCAATGGTCACTGCAGTTCAAGCAGAAGTGGCATATGAGACAGTAAGCAAAATGGCAGAAGACACGAACTGTAAGGCGGTCTGCCATAATCAGGATACGCATGTGATACATGAATCGACATCAGCCACATGCCAGCAATGTCACGGTAAAACATTAACCGACCGGCAACCCTCGTGCTACAACTGCCATACTGGTTCGATACATAATGTTCACATTAAAAAGGTACAAACCCAAGATTGTTCGTACTGCCATGAAGGGCTTGATAGTTTACATTTGGAAATGATGTCAGATACCTTGTGTGCACACTGCCACGGTGACCTGCTGGACGTTCACGGCGGACCAACAGAATCCTGTGGTGAGTGCCATGGTTCAGCAGCGAATATTTATTCACCAGTTACAAGTGCTGGCGATGTAATTGTTTGCCAGGGCTGCCACGCATCTGCTGATGTTGCAGTGCTTCATGGCGAGGCTTCTGATCCGAATTCATGTTACAGATGCCATCGGCCTGGTTCTGTCAATGTGACCGCAAGTGAGATCCCGCACTTTATCCATATTCCTGATGTGGCATGTGAAAAATGTCACATAGACCAGGGTACGGAAAAGATCATGATCCCGGAATGTATACTATGCCACAGTGTTGAAGCACTTCACGGATACAACCAGATATCCCTTAAAACCTCCAGTACTGGTTTAAAGTGTTCGGTATGCCACCCGATGGTAGCGGATGAACCAGATGCACCAGATGCAGCAGCAACGACTCCGGTCGATACTGACCCATCAGGGCCTGCGGACACTGTAACCGACGGTGACGAGGGAACACCAACTCCAGGGTTTGGAGTCTTGGCGGCATTGACATCACTGGCTATGTTATTTGTGATAAGGAAAATCAAGAATTAAATTTTAAGTGCCTTCGGAAGATAGTTATTTTATCTTCCCTTCTTTTTTTTAATTGTTTTTAGATCAATGAATGATTTCTTTTATCCTTCATTACTATTCAGCATCTTTGATTGCTATATCAGGTTTAGCATCCTTCTTTTAACTCCCAGGCATGCTTGGTAGAACTGGACTCCAAGTGGAGTCCTGGTGCCATGTACCACTGTTTTTTTGTCCATTATCGCTTTAAATACGGCCTCAACCGACGGCTTAGCGTCAATCTCAGTGTAAGCCCTGCCCACCATCTCTACAAAATGAGCATCACTGTTGCCCAGCATAGGCAGACCCAGGGCTTCTGCCATTTTCACTGCCCTTTTATTGAATTTACCAAGGATGAACCTGGAGTTCAGGACCTCGATGGCATCCACGTCCAGGTCAGATACATCGCCTAAACTTTTTGGGTAGCCCTTGTAGGGATGGGGTGCCACGATAAGACATTCATGCTCCCTGGCCATTTTAATAATATCGCCGGGGTCAGAATTTACCGGGAACGCTTCATCCACACCCAGTACCAACAGATGACCACGGTTAGTTGTTACCTCGATCCCGGGAACTACCACCAGGTCAAGACCCATTTCATCTACCAGACGCCTGGCTTCAAGCGATCCTTCCACTGTGTCATGGTCACAAATAGCAATTCCGTTAAGTCCTGCCATAATGGCCTGTTTTAGGATTGCTGCTACCGGTGAGGCGCAATCCTTGGAATAACATGAATGTATGTGTAGGTCAAGTCGCATTGGACTAAGTTACGTGAGAAGTGTTAAAAAAGATTTCGAACATTACCTTTTTGTTCATTAAGCCCCCTAAGTCCCTTAATCTATCATAAGTAATAAATAATAACTAAACAATTACGAATCACTTCTCATCATCTGTTAAGAAAACAACACATTTTATAATAATTTGGAGGAAGCTTTACTTGAAGGAAATACGTATCCATGGCCGTGGAGGACAGGGTTCAGTTACTGCTGCCGAACTGCTGGCAGTTGCAGCATTCGAGGATGGAAAATATTCACAGGCATTCCCTGCCTTTGGAGTGGAGCGGAGAGGCGCTCCGATAATGGCATTTACAAGAATCAGCGAACAACCCATCAGGCTTCGCAGCCAGATATACGAACCTGATTATGTGATCGTACAGGACGCCACACTCATCGAGACAGTGGACGTGGCATCGGGTGCTAAGCCTGACGGTAAGATATTGATAAACACTGAGTTTTCACCTGATACCTTTGACCTTGACACAGAAGCAGAGGTCATAACAATAGATGCAACCAGGATTGCCCTTGACATTATTGGGCGCCCCATTGTCAATACCATTCTGCTGGGTGCTTTTGCTGGCGCCACAGGCGAGATCAAGGTTAAAAGCATCCAGAACGCTGTAGCTGAACGCTTCCCAGGTAAAGTGGGCGAAAAGAATTCCCTGGCCGTGCTTGAAGCTTATCACCGCATGGGGGCGGGACAATGAAGGTCATGATCGGCGGAGCTGTAAAGCCCGGTACTACCAGGGTCAACAAGACCGGTGGCTGGAGGAATTTCAGACCCCTATACCATAAGGATAAGTGTGTCAAATGCGGGCTGTGTTCGTTGTTATGCCCGGACAGCAGTATCCAAGAGCAGGAAGACAAGTACGTTATCTTTGATTATGATTACTGTAAAGGCTGCGGCATCTGTGCAAATGAATGTCCCAAGGATGCCATAGAAATGGTGCTGGAGGAAAAATAATATGTCTGGAAAAATGACAGTGGTAGAAGGTTCTTATGCAGTGGCCCATTCTGTAAAGGTTTGCAGGCCCAATGTAATATCGGCATATCCCATCACACCACAGACCCATATCGTGGAAGACCTGTCCCAGTTCATGGCTGATGGTAAAATACCCAATTGTGAATATATCAATGTAGAGAGCGAGTTCTCTGCACTTTCCACACTGGTAGGTGCCAGTGCTACTGGCGCCAGGACATATTCGTCCACATCTTCCCAGGGACTGGAACTGATGCACGAAGTGCTGTTCAATGCTTCAGGTATGCGACTGCCGATCGTTATGACAGTAGTAAACCGGGCCGTGAGTGCACCCATAAGTATATGGAATGATCACCAGGACAGCATATCCCAGCGTGATACAGGCTGGATACAGTTATATGCGGAAAATATCCAGGAAATGAGTGATATGACAGCCCAGTCCTTCAAAATAGCAGAGGACAAAGATGTCATGCTGCCAGCCATGGTCTGCATGGACGGTTTCATCCTGTCACATGTATTTGAACCTGTGATATTGCTTGAGCAGGAACTGACTGATGAGTTCCTGCCTACCTATGACCCGGAGCATGTGCTTGACACCCGTAACCCATTGTCATTTGGCACTTTTGCTGATCCGTCCACCTATACAGAATTCAGGTACCTGCAACAAAAAGGAATGGATGTAGCCCTTGGTAAGATAGAGAAGGCTGCCGAGGATTTCAAGACGATATTCGGCCGTTACTACGGCGGACTCATTGAGCCATATATGGCAGAGGATGCCGAGATCCTGTTAATGGCAATGGGCTCGGTGGTTGGCACTATTAAGGATGTAATTGATAAAGCCCGCAGCCAGGGTATCAAGGTGGGCCTGATCAAGGTCAGGACATTTAGGCCTTTCCCTGTGGAAGTCATACGTAGTGCGGTCTCAAATGCTGCCATCGTCGTGACCCTGGATAAGAACATTTCAATTGGCCTGAACGAAGGTGCCTTGTTTACCGAGGTTAAATCCTGCTTATATAATTCAGATATCAATGTACCTGTGATGGGCTTCATGCTGGGACACGGCGGGCGGGATATTCCGATGAGCACTATTCAAATGATCATAGATAAGGCCGCACAGGCTATAAAATCAGGTATTAAGGTTGAAAGTGAATATGCAGATCTGCGAGGTGAACTCTTATGAGCAGACTGGCACCTGGACACAGGGGATGCGCGGGCTGCTGCGATGCCATTGCAGCAAATTTCGTGCTGGAAGCAGTAGGAGACGATGCTATAATAGTAAATCCCACTGGCTGCCTGGAAGTAATGACCACACCGTACCCAGAATCAGCCTGGGAAGTGCCCTGGATACATTCATTGTTCGAGAACACCGCACCTGTAGCTTCGGGTATTGAGGCCGCCTTGCGGGCACTTGGACGTAAAGGTGATACAAAAGTCATAGCCATGGGTGGCGACGGCGCTACAGTGGATATAGGAATACTTGGAATATCAGGGACTTTCGAGCGCGGTGACGATATAACCTATGTGTGTATCGATAACGAGGCATACATGAACACGGGTGTACAGCGCAGTGGAGCCACTCCATTTAATGCTTCAACTTCAACCAGCCCGCCTGGCAGCCAGAGTTTCGGCAACTCCAGGCCCAAGAAGAACATGCCTGCCATTATAGCTGCCCACGGTTCGCCTTATGTGGCCACCACGTCTATCTCTTATCCAAAGGATATGATGCGCAAGGTCAAAAAGGCAGTGGACATTGAGGGGGCTACTTATATCCATACCCATGCTCCTTGTGCAACAGGCTGGAGGTTTGATACCTCCAAGACCATAGAGATCGGTAAACTGGCAGTCGAAACCGCACTATGGCCATTGTACGAGATGGAGGATGGTGAGATCACTTCAGTCAGGAAGGTAAAAAAGCCAAAACCTGTGGAAGAATATCTCAAAGCACAGGGCAGGTTCAAGCACTTGTTCACAATGGAAGGCGGGAAAGAGGAAATATCCAAGATACAGGATATTGCCAACTGGAACATTGAGCATTACGGCCTGTTGTAACAATCAATGTTCACGGAATGAATGTGAAAATAATATATTGTGAAAATAATATATTGGAAAAGAGGGCAAAAGCCAAGTTTATGAACGGGATATGAGGGGATAAATCATACTCGACTTTTGCCAATATATATATTAAACATTATAGTTTATTAAGTTTTCTTTCGTTTACCTGTTTTAGCCCTATAGCGTCAATCTAATTTCTGTATCAATAAAATGAGGCAGCCACGTAAGCAAATATTACTACTTCATATCTAAATTAAACCTATATGGGTGGAGATATGTAGGGTGTATTGGAGAGGTGGGTATTATCATTCTATTTTAATGAACGGCAGAATTCCTTCTACATCTCCCAGCTTCCCTGCAAGATCGTCACAATCCCGATAAGGTCTTCCCCTGATAATATTCCTGGTACGTTTTTTCCCCACACCCGGAAGCTGGCTTATGAGCTTAGCTCCGGCACTGTTGATGTTAAGTGGAGACGGTATTCCAGTTATTGACCGGTGACCGTGCCCGGTAACAGTAACATCCATAAACTGTCCGAGGGGCAGCCTGCCAGGTATACCCACCAGCAGAGGATATGATGCCATCTGCCTGCCAAAGGTGATGCCGTCATGCACCTCGCACATCACCCCCTTAAGCACCGTTCCAACAGGTACTAACCGCTTTAAATTGGGCAGGTCGATCTCCTTGCGGACCTTATCCTTGAACCTTATAAACAGGTCATGATATTTGCCTGCTCCTTCATCCTGCCATATGGAAGTGCCGGGAAACGCCATGACCTGCCTGATATTGATCCTCCTGACCATAAGACCGCTATCCAACAGCATCTTGAGGAACCGGAAGTTAAGGTCGAAGGTCTCTTTAGTCTCACCCTTTAATCCGTGTATGATATTCAGGCCCGGCAGTAGTTCGGGCAGGCCGTTATCACCACGCTTACCCCCTACCCGGTTGACCAGCTTGATTGCTTCCAGCACATCCTCAGGCATGGCCTTCAGGCAGTTTGCCCTGACCACAGCAGGGTCGGCAGATTCCATACCCATAGCTGCCACATCCCCGGATGTGTGGTATTTCACGATAATCCGGGCGATCTGTTCTGATTCCACAGGATAGGCGGCAATGGTACCGGGATTTGCATTGTCCATATGCAGGACTTCCAGTCCAGGCGCAGCATTACGGATACCCCTATACAGCCGCTCGATGGCATCCGGGTCTGGTACCGGCAGTTCCCCGCCCCGGTCCCTGGCATGATAGGAGAACAGGTCCGGCTGCCTGCCGATCCTGAAATACCTGGCTCCGTGATGGTACAGTGCCCCAACCTCGGATACTACATCCCTTACCTCCCTGAAATCAGGTTCACCATAGAAGGGTTCGGTGCAAAAGGAGCAGTGTTCAGGACGGGCGCATCCCCTGTAGGTCTCTAGTTCACACATAACATTGGGGTAGTCCTGATGCTGACAGATCATGAATGCACCTTTGACCCCCCACCTGGCGATCTCCTGCGTGGTGCGCTCCCTGTGGTCCACCGAGTGTGGGTCCTTCAATCCCCTACCAGCAGCGAGCATGTCATAGACGAAAGCTTCGATATCTGACTGTGCCAGGATCAGCCCGGTAATGTCGAACCCTGAGGCGGCCATGCCGCCCTGGCTGCCGTATCCCAGCCTGATCGGGCCGCCGAGTATGACGGGAGTGCCAGCTGCTGCCCTGGTTATATCGACGATCTCGGATAGGTTGATAGGGGTTCCCCGCAGGTACTTTCCGGGCACGGTCATGCCTGCGATAATGACTATTAACCCGGCGGCCTTGAGCATGTCATGGCCATGGCCTTTGCGTATCTGGTCTATGGTTATGTAATGGATATGTGCCTGGGGGATGCCCTGGTCGATCATGGCGCCGGCAATGTACCTCGGGTAGGGTGAAATGTAAGGGGGGACGCCTAAACATGCGGGCTCGTCCACGTATCCGTCGATTATCA
>JAUWRA010000109.1 GCA_030610815.1 Methanosarcinales archaeon | reverse complement strand
TATACAACCTGAAACCGTAGAGGATGTGCTTCTGAAGAGCCGGATGAGGGAAATCTTCATGTCCGGTTCTGTGAGGGGGCTCATAGTAACCTCGGGGCTATTACCCCACCAGGAGGTGCGCTATGGGCTCTACTCGACATTACACAGATTGATGATCGTGTGGGTACATTTTCATTATTTAAGCTGGCGAGGATAAAGGAGCCCATATCAGCTATGTAACCGGATAGACAGGAAAGCTGGAGCAAGTTGTACTTAATGTAAAAAAAGATAGGAGGGGAGATCGAGGATTTTAATTAATCTTCGATCTCGATTTCCATTAGGGAAGTTTCATCCATGTGCCTGGTAAACATTGACAGCCAGAGACCCTGTTTACTATACAATAATTCCCCCTCATTTGGATATGCTGATTCAGTTATTTGCATGGAATAGAGATCCTCGTCCGATTTAACAGAATCAATAAAGCAGAGATTTACATCACCATTTTGCCCTACATTTAATGAAATCTTCATTATGTTCTCGATCTCATTATTTCCTCCGAGCTCCATTGGAGCCGCTGCCATATATCTTAAATTTGATTTCATTTTACTCGCCAACCTTGTATATTTATTCTACACACTGACAATCGAGGTAATGATACACTGCTTTTGAAATGGCATCCTTCGTGGAAGATTCGCCAGTTTTTATTTTCAATGTAACAACATCCTCTTCAGATAAGACCGATTGAACATGCATTATTTTCGTTTTGACCACCTTCTTTTAATTTTCGATTGTCACCTGATAATACTGAACACCTCATCATTATTAGTATTATCATAATAATGATATGTTATGCTAATATAAATAGGTTATTGAAAGTCTAATGCAAAACAAATTAAGAATAAAGAATAAAATTTGAGTGAGTTAGAACGGTCTTCGTGAACTTTTACCACATTCCAAACAGGTGGTGATCACCCGGCCGCCCTTTATTCTAACCCTGCAATTTGCGCCAGGGACAAGATAGGTGCCGCATCCTTTGCACACCTTGCGCTTAAGATAGGATGGCAGCCTGACCCTGTGTCGCATACCTATCCTGCGAGCTAAAAAAACATACCGTTTACTTAAACCAGGGTCATAATCAAAAGATTCCTCTGCCAGGTCGAACAGCCTTACCATTCGCTGCGCTGCCATATCCCGTATCCATAACTTCCTGTCCTTGCGTCGCATCTGACACTCAATTATGCACAAACCAGATAAAAACTTGGGTGATATGGCTGCCTAATTGGAATTTATAGAATTCTCAGCAACCCGGCCGTCCACCAGCCTGATGATGCGGTCGGTCTTGGCAGCCATGCGCTCGTCGTGGGTCACCAGTATAAAGGTCTGGTTATGCTCACGGTTCAATTGCCGCAGCAGTTCATAGATATTCTCGCTGGCCTTTGAGTCAAGGTTGCCTGTGGGCTCGTCCCCGATAACGATGCTGGGCTTATTTACCAGTGCTCGTGCAATGGCGACCCGCTGGTTCTGTCCTCCTGACAACTGGTTGGGCCTGTGTTCCATCCTGTCGCCTAAACCCACTTCATCAAGCACCTTGCGGGCGATATCACGTGCCTGTGACGATCTAATGCCGCTTATCAGCAGCGGCATCATCACGTTCTCAAGAGCATTGAAATCGGGCAGCAGGTGATGGTACTGGAAAATGAACCCCAGTTCCTTGTTCCTTGTCCGGGAGCGCTCCTTATCAGACATTTTCGTGACATCAACCCCGTTCAACAGGACGGTGCCGCTGGTGGGTGTATCAAGAATACCTATCTGGTTCAGCAGTGTACTCTTGCCTGAACCGGACGGACCGATAATAGCCAGGAACTCACCCCGTTCAATATCCAGGTCCACTCCGTCCAGGGCCTTGATCTCCACTCCGTCGCCGAATATCTTGGTCAGGTTCTTCACCTGGATTATATATTTATCAGACACTGTAAATCGCCTCCACTGGATCCATTTTTGAAGCACGCCGGGCAGGGAATACTCCGGCTATGATATTGATGACCATAGCAAAAATACTGGCTGAGATGAAATTCTCAAGCTCAATTACTATGGGCAGGTGGTCCATCCCGAAATACATCTCGGGTGGTACGGGTATGGTAATGGATGCAATTGCCAGCGATGCTCCATATCCCAATATACAACCGACAATAACCCCGAACATTCCCAGTATTGCTGCCTCCAGTAAAAATATCAACATTATGCTCCGCCGGGACGTGCCCATAGCCATTAACATGCCTATCTCACCCACCTTTTCCATAACTATCATGATCAGGACATTGGCGATACCAAAACCCGATATGGAGAAGATGATAACATAAAAGAAATAAACCATACCCTCCGAAGTCTCAAGAAGGGTCAGTATTTCTGCATTCTGCTCCATCCAGCTTATAGCATCATAGCCCGTCTCCCGGTCAATCCCGTTAGCCAGTTCTTCAGCGGCATAAGCATCAAACATCCTAATTCCCATTCCTGTTATCACATCTCCAGACCCATAGAGATCCTGCAACCGCTCAATATTTACAAATGCCATTGTTTCATCAAGCGGCGTTCCGGTCTGGAATATTCCTGTAATGGTAAAATCGGTAGGTTCTGCACCCGGAACTTTGGCTGTTACACTGTCACCCATCCCCACATCAAGGTTTTTAGCCAATTTGTAACCAAGGACTATGCGGCTGCCGGGATTCTCAATGGATGTAAACTCCCCCGCAAGCATATATTTATCCCTGTTAACGACCCGGTTCTCATCTTCAGGATTAATACCGTACAACAGCACCCCTTCAACATTGTGCTTGTATTGCAGGGCAGCTTCACCCTGGAAATATGACGAGACAGCCTCTACACCTTCCAGATCATAGATATGGTTCTCAAGCCCGTGGTATAGGTGTATGTAATCCTCGCCCTCCTTTGGCATGACCGTGATATGAGCCTGGTTCTCAGTTGTTGAATCGATCAATATACTCGTGTAACCGCTCATCATTGACATGAAGATTATGATTATCCCCACAGCCAGTGATACTGCAATGATGGAAAATAAGGTCTGCCTGCGACGTGACTTGATATGTCTCGTGGCAACATCCAGCTCAAACATGGTGATCTCCCTCATTCACGGCCTATTGCCTCCACTGGCTTAAGCTTTGAAGCACGACTGGCAGGGTATATCCCGGCGATGAGATTTATCAGGAATGTGAACAACACAATAATGACTGCATCCTGCAATCGCACAACAAACGGAATTGATGAGATGCCGGCCATGACTTCAAATCCATAGTCAAATGACCCCATATATATGGCAAACGCCGCACCCAGCATCACGCCAATTAAGGCGCCCAGCAGTCCCAAAATGCTGCTTTCCATTACAAATATCATCATAATGCTTCTTCTTGACACTCCCATTGCCATTAGCATGCCTATCTCTTTGGTCTTCTCCATGACCACCATGAAAAGGGTACTGACGATTCCGAAAGATGCGATAATGATGATAAGACCCAGTGTGATGGCATTGCTTGTACCCTCCAGTTTCAGTGTCTGTATTATCTCCGGATTCGTTTCCTTCCAGCCTGAAGCAGGATACCCCAGAGCATCTATCTTCTCTGATATTGCCTGTGCTTGCTCACGGTCATCCCCACGGACTAAAATAGTGGTTACAACATTTGATACGCCAAGAAAATCCTGGACTGTAGACAGGGACGTAAACGCCAGAGTCTCATCCATGGGTGTTCTGCTGTTATAAATGCCCACAACTTTCAGGTTTGTCGGATTTGCTTCAGGAAACGACGCATCAATTGTATCGCCAATTTCCACATTGAGTTTTTCAGCAAGGGCATCACCAACCACTACATTGTTGGGAGATATCTCCAGGTCCCTGAAATTGCCCTCGATGATGTTGTCATTGATGTACATCACGGAATCGTGGTCTTCAACTCGTATGCCTTGCATGACCACATTCTTGTTCTTACCTTTGTATTCAAATGTAGCCGCCCCGGTAAGGACCGGTGATATGCCTATCACGCCATCGATCTCATTGATATCCTCTATGAGATTACGGTACAGATGGATGTAATCTTCACCTTCCTGTGGTTCAACTGTTACATGTGGCATCATACTGTCAACGGTCTTTGAATACATCTCATCGGTAAAACCCACCATCATCGCCTGTGACCACATGAGCAGCATAACTGCCAGACTGACTGCCAGTACAGAAAAGATGGTCTGCCTGCGACGCGAGGTCAGATGCCTGATGGCTATGAACAGTTCATACACGGGTCTCACCCGCCGCGGCGGTCCATCCGCCCTGATAAGAGATATAGTAATACCAGTATGAAGATTGCCGGAATTATACCAAACCCGGGCGTCTCTGTGGGAGTGGGTTCTGGTGTTGCGTCAGCAGAAATGTCATAATCGGACTCAATGACCGTGTCCCACTTGTCCAGGGTATCGCCGTCGTTACCTATCACTTCTACGGACAGACCGTATATGCCTGCGGCAAGTTTGCGGGTCCAGATGATCTCGATAGTTTCATCATCACCGGTGGTCAGGATGGGGGATTTTTCCCGTACTTCTTCAATGATAGTGTCATCCTTTGTTACTGTAAACACAACATATCCGTCGAATGGCACTTGAGAATAACCCTCCACAGTTGCGCTGGCCCCGGTCTCATCACGGTAGAGTTCGGTGATGCGAACGTCATCTTTGGAAGTGAAGTCTTCTGACCGGGCTATCACTGCATCCCTGGGCGATGATATCCTGGCCTTGACCCTGGTGGAGTAATCATGGTTGTTCTCAAGCAGCACGTTCCAGTCCTTTGACAGGGGTGTGGCCTGTACTACCGTTACCCGGCTGTCCGTGGTGCGGTAGATGGCAGTATCGCCATCCACGAGCATGTATTCTATGTCAGCCAGCACAGGTTTTGGAAAACCGGTGTTTATAGTATAATATGGTGCCAGTATGATACTGATACCACTTGAATCAGGCACGATATCCTTGATCGATATCCCTGGCATGGCCTGCCAGCCGTATGAGAAATTGTAATATTTAGTTTCCAGTACCGAACCGTCCATAGACATGGTCATTATGGTGCGGTAGAAGCCTTCTTTTGGGTTTGTTATTTCCCAGAATGCTATCTTGGTTATATCAGTATCAGATGATATTTCCTCGATGTGTAACTGTTTTGATTCCAGTACATTTCCTTTAAATACCAGTTCAGCCTTCAGGGTTATGTCAGTATAATGTTCACCCGAGTGGATTGTGATATCAGTCGAATCAATATCTGAGAAAACATCAACGATATTGATGTCTTCGGCATTGGCTGAATGGACTGACATTAGCATCAATACAGCCATAAAAAAAACAATCTTTCGTCCGGACAAGTAATCACCTCAGTTTCAGTTCTTCATTATATACAACTAAATCGTTTAAGTCTTTCATTATTTTAAATGCAATGCTTTTACATTGCATGGCACGTTCGATTTCGCTACTGCTCATTTTGCTTCCTCCATCTTCATAGCATATTTCATGAATTTCCCTGGTTCTGCCCCCAGTATCCTTTCGATAAGATCGAATATGGCAGCCATGATCTTTTTTGTACTGCCTGCACGATCCTCTTTATCATACATCCAGTGGGAGATTGCAAAAGTTGTGCCTATGATGGACAATGCTGCCATCTCAGGATTTTTTGTATCAAAGAGTTCTTCCTGCACTCCTTCTTCTATCATCAGGCAAAGTGGGGGGATGATATTCGAAGGTACATTCTTTTCAAACTTGGCATGTAGATGTACGTTCTGATCCTCATGGAAATAATCAATAAGTTTCTCTTTTCCTTGATCCATATTATTGAGGAAACCAAAAAATGCCATTATCTTCTCGATGGCGTTGATATCGTCCTTCGCTGCTATGGCTTTTACCCCCACTTTTATGTCATCGATATACCGCTCGATTATAGCATTTAATATGTCTTCCTTGGATTTAAAATAGTAATAGAACGTGCCCTGTGAGACGCCGACCCTTTTAACGATATCAGATACTGCAGTCTCGTTATATCCACTCTTAAGGAATAGTTCTTCAGCGATATCAATTATCTCGGTGCGCCTTATTTCCGGGTCTTTTACTATGCGGGCCATGTTCTAACCTTAACTGCCTGACTAACTAATTGATGGACTGACTGACTGACTGTCAGTCAATTCATTGATTTTATTGAGATAAATAGTTATCTCACATTCAGTCACAAGTCCTGCGCCTGGGCAAGTAATATTATATTGCACACCAATTGGTCAGCCAATGACAGATACTGTGGGCATAACCGCCCTGATACCTCCTGAGCTGGTCTATGCATGCCGGCACCGTCCCTTGGATGTGAACAATGTGGTACCCACATCCCAGATAAATCCCCGCAGCAAGCTGTGCGCATGGACTGCAGTATGGAGGGATGAGATAATGGAGGGATGGCTGGACATAGATTCACTTATAGTGGTAGCCGGGGGCGACTGCCATAATGCACTGGTCGACGGCCAGAAAGTAGCCTTGAGCGGCGTACCAACCCATTATTTCTTTTATCCGTTTGACAGGGACCCTGATTACATGACATCACAACTAAAAGGATTAGCCAGGTTCCTGGGTGGTATAAAAGATAAGGAAATGTTCCACACTATATCTAGATTAAAGGAAAAAGGATTGGCACTGGACCAATTAAGGGTTGATGACCGTGCCAGGGCAAGTGATGTGTTTTCCGCCCTGATATCCTTTGGCGACATGCAGGGTGATCCTGCTGCCTTTGAGGAGGTGCTGGACACCATCCCCCGGACCGATGTGGAGTATTCAAGCAGGGTTGCCCTTATCGGGGTGCCGCCGATATATCCGGATTTCCATGAAGTGGCAGAGGGTTTCGGGCTCCATGTGGTATATGACGAACTGCCCTATGAATTCGTGAGATTGGGAGGGAATGATCTGCAGGGCCTTGCCGGAAGTTACAGGAATTACAGCTTTTCAGGTCCCATAGTGGACAGGATCGAACTGATCAGGCAGGAACTGGACCGGCGGCGGGTTGATGGGGTGATCCATTATACCCAGTTTGCATGCCACCACACCCTGGAGGATGAGATATTCAGGGCACACCTGGATTATCCGATCCTTACGGTCCAGGGTGACCTGCCCCGGCCGTCTTCCGAGCAGCTGAAGTTGAGGCTTGAAGCCTTTTCAGAGATGCTGGAGGTGATGCCATGAATACCGGGCTTGATGTGGGCAGCACCACAGCCAAGATAGTAAGGTTGGAGTCAGGAATAATTACCGCATCTAAAGTGGTGCCCAGTCATAGATGGAAGGAATTGCTGGAAGATGGAAATAAGAGGGATACTGTAGAGACTGTAGAGACCATTGGGACTTTAGAAACTCCAGAGACCACGGGGACCGTAGAGACCATAGGGGCTGCAGAAACCGTGGAAACCATAGTATCCACAGGCTATTTCAGGAAGACAGTGCCCCACACCGCCGCAATAACAGAGATAACAGCCGCATCGCTGGGGGTCAGGTATTACATACCTGACGCACAGGTCATAGTGGATGTGGGCGGGCAGGATACAAAAGTAATAGACCTGCGCAACAATACATTCCTCATCAATGACAAATGCAGTGCAGGCACGGGCGCATTCCTGGAACTTGCTGCCCATTATTTTGATATTCCCGTAGAATCACTCGGGAAGCTGCATACCCGGGCCAGTCGATGCGCCCGGATAAATAATACCTGTGGTGTGTTTGCCATATCTGAGATGATATCCCAGCTTGTGGGCGGCTATACCATGGAAGAAGTGATCTGCGGCATACACCAGGCCTTTGCCAGGCGTATCGCCCAGATGATACCACCCGTAGAAACAGTAGTACTTATCGGTGGAACTGTATTGAATACAGGCATTGTCGAATCATTTGAATCTATCCACGGCTCAACGGTTGTAGTACCGCCGTCACCACAGACAGTAAATGCCCTTGGTGCGGCATTGTATGGTAAAAAATTGAGGCCTGAAAAATAATTTTACACTTAATCCTTGACCCAGGGACTTTTGAATACTTCTTCGACAACTTCGTGCATTCGCTTGATCATGTAATCATGGGCTTCATTCACGGTTTCCAGGTCACCCCGAAGCATCAGTATCTCACGCGGATCCACTTCTACGATGTCAACATTTGCTGACCTTGAAACTGCTTCAAGGTCGAACTCCTCTACCAGTTCAACTATTACTGATTCTGGTATGCCGGGAGGTATCATCAGGTCGTATAGACCTTCCATTTCATTTTCTGTAGTTTCCTGTCTTTCAGAATCGTCCTCTTCAGCGTATTCATCACCAATAAACAGGTTTTCCTCATCCGTTTTCTCTGATCTTTTTTTAGCCAACTTCAATCACCGATAAAATATATGTAACACTTTTTTGTACTATGCGATCTGCTCGCCTGCATGCGGTCCATATACCGAATCATATACTTCTTCAATATGGAATATCACAACACCTTTACCTGGTAGTTTCTTGGATTCTGCCAGGCTTTTTGCTTCTTCAAAGCGGTCTCCTTTATCAAGGTAATCCACAGAACCCTTGATCTGATATGATTTTTTTGATTCACCGTTATATCCAACAATTGATAATTTTGGATTTTCTTTGAGATTATTTGCAGTCTTCTTAAAGAAATTGTCCACAATCATAATTGTCTCATCGTCAATGAATTTCCACATCCCTACAAAAATAACATTTGGCTTGCCATTTTTATCAGCCGTTGCAATGGGAAGTGGATTTTGATTCTGGATGACTTCTTTAACCTCAGGAGTTAATTTAACCATATTGTTCACCATTGATTATTGTAGTTATTTGTGTTCATATAGTTTTTGGTATTGACCCTTTAATCTACTGATGTTTTAAGTATTATTAAAACAATATAATCATCAGTGATTAATATGGGAACACGTGGTCCAAAATCAAAATTCACCGATATTGCCTGTCCTAATGTTTTATGTCCAGACTATGGAATGACTGAGATGAGAAATATCGCTGGAAATGGAACATACGAAACACAAAATGAAAAAGTC
>JAUWRA010000170.1 GCA_030610815.1 Methanosarcinales archaeon | reverse complement strand
GGTAGCCCAGTGGCATATCCATAAGGCAAAGAGCATTAGCGACCTGGAAAAACCAGAGGAGATCCTGCTATGGGTCACTGAGCGTGCTACCCAGACCGGCATTCTGGCAGAGCAGTTGAATCCTTTTGACGGGAGTCCTTTGAGTGTCAGCCCGCTTACGTGGGCCCATGCCACTTTTGTTATTACGGTTATTGCTTTTGTCGAGAAGGCGAGGTTGCTTGAGAAGGAGTGAAGTAGGGATAAAAGCGGTATTGAAGTGGAAGGGGTGGAGAAACCATCAGGAACTTAGAAAATCCGGCAATCGTGAGGATTGACCCGTTTTTCCATTATTTGTATATCTTTTTCGAATAACATTTTGTAATCTGTATTCTCTTAAAGCGCGTTTTGATGAATACCATACTCTTCCAATCTTGACTGCATCCAAAACTCCCTGTCTGGCCCGTAGACTCAAGTATTCCTGAGAATATGTAGTTTCCTTAGCAAGTTCTTTTAGAGGCAGCAATTCATTAGTTCCACCGAAGATTGACAGATACATTGTGATGCTCTCATCTACAGCTTTAGCAATGAAATTAACAAATGGGGATAGGTTTCCATTATCTGCCGACTTAAGGAATTTGTAATATTTCCTTCTATTTTCTGTTTTTATAACTATAGGGGGATAACCTTTGGTAATTAAGTATAAGTTTGTCAGCAAACGTGCTACTCTCCCATTACCATCTATGAATGGATGAATCTCTACAAATCTATGATGGAGAAAAGCAGCAGTTTCAATAGGATGCATGTTACTTTGATCGATCTTATTAATCAATTCATCCAATACTATGATGACTTTTGACCAGTCAGGAGGTGTTTTTATCGCATCGGTTATTCTTACATTCTTAGTGCGATATTTTCCTGCCTCTTCAAGAATACCAGCAGTAACAATTTCATGGATATGCTGTATAGCAATATGATCTATTCCTTTATTGCTTTTAGCTATATCTTCCAATAAATCAAACGCCTTTGCATTATTGATAGCTTCGATATGCTCCCTTATTGACTTTCCACCGATTGTTATGCCTTCTTCGAGAACAAGTTTTGTCTCTGGAAGTGTAAGGGTATTTCCTTCTATGGCATTTGAATGGTATGTATGGTAAAGTCGAATCTCTTCTTTTAGTTTGTTTACAGCATCAACTGGTAGAGGCCGTTTTGAATTTAACATTTGTATTTTTTCACTAATACGTGAAAGGACACTTTCCTGAATTAATGAGGTATCGGTATTGGACACAATTTAACTTATCCGATATTGGATATTATGATATATATCGGTATCGGTAAAATTTTGGATTACCCGATATTCATGGCCAATTAATTCTACAACTATATTTTTCGTTATTCAATAATTAGATTCTGCATCAGGCACAAAGCTATATATTTTCGGGTTTAGACAATATGGCTGAAATATCAAGAAAATGCTCACTTCGTTCGCATTTTCTAAGCCTGCAGGAAAGTATATACTTTCCTATATGTTCAAAAATCAAGCTTTATCGATAGTCTCACTGGAAAGGATAAATCATGTCACTAAAAAACAGCACCCTCACCGTACTTGAAACCTGTATGGCAGTGAAACCTGGAGAGGTTGTACTGATAATTACAGATACTGCCACGCATCCTTCAATTGCCAGCGCATTGTATGACAGGGCTGTGGAGCTGGGCTGTGACCCCATATTAATGACAATGGAGCCAAGGGAGGTACATGGGCAGGAACCACCCCCGGCCGTGGCAGAGGCAATGGCTGCTGCTGACGTGGTACTGGCGCCCACCAGCAAATCCCTTACCCATACCCAGGCCAAACTCAACGCCAATAAGGCTGGTGTGCGTACTGCCACCCTGCCAGGAATAACCCTTGATATGATGGAATCGGGCGGCATTACTGCCGATTTCCTGGCTATAAGGGATACTGCTTTTGAACTGAGATCCAGGCTTGACAGTGTGAATGAAGTGAGGATAACCACCGACCTTGGTACTGATATTGTTTTTTATGTTAAAGGATGTGACTGGAGGGTTGACCATGGTATCTGCCATGAACCGGGTTCATCCAGTAACCTGCCTGCCGGGGAGGTGTTCGTGGCCCCGAAAGGCGGCAATGGCGTTTTCGTGGTGGATGGTTCCATGGGCGGGCTTGGGATATTGGACTCGCCCTTGACCATCAAGATAGAAGACGGGCAGGCCACTGATATTACCGGCGAGGGAGCAGGGCAGTTCATTGAAATGATCGATAGTGTGGGACCACCGGGCCGCAACCTTGCAGAACTGGGTATCGGTATCAATCCAGAGGCACATCTCATCGGCAATGTACTTGAGGATGAGAAAGTAGCTGGCACCATCCATGTAGCCCTGGGTGATAACAGCACCTTTGGCGGGAACGTGGAAGCAGGCATACACCTGGATGGTATCATTACCGGGCCCACTGTATATCTTGATGGTGAACCCATGCAGCTTCCGGGTTGATCGAACTGTATTTCCGGGAGCATGAGTATGGGTTTGCTGTCAATGTCTGTTATCAGGATGTTCCTGGAACTCACTGACCTGAAGTTCAGGAAGCATATATACCGGATGAAACATGGATAACTTCCCAGGCAGTGTATAATAATGCGATGATAGGTATAGAAAAAAACCAGGATTTAGTAATATTATAAATAATTTAAAGTTGATAGGATATATTCAATAAACTAACAAGCAGGGGCAATTACTTATGGTTGAAAAAAGCCTGATAATCCAGAGCGCAGTAAATATCGCCGAAGAGATATCTGCGTCTGCCATAATAATAATGTCAAACGACCTGCCCCTTGAGATTGATACCCACATCCCTGTCATGCTTGCTTCCACATCTGCAATGATGGCTGCCGATCATCTCCTTGAAGCCAGTAATGTGGAAGAAGGAAAAGATTCCACAAGGCGGCTCCAGGCCATCTCCGAGACCCTTTATTATAAAGGAACATTGGGGTCAGAACGCATAAGTGATGCTTCAGCTATTGCATTTATTACCAACATACTGACAGCAGACCACGTAGTAGGCATCGTCTCACACGGCGAAACAACCAGTATTGTCGTGCATGACCTGAAAGCCAATCCTGTTGTCAAAGAACTAAGGGCATGCTCGGAGCGGGTCAACCTGAATATCCTGAAATCTGTCCTGATGATCGCCATGGACCTGGGCGCATATGGCAGGGAAGGAAAACCTGTGGGCACTGCTTTTATAATCGGTGACATGGAAGAGGTAATGAAACGTTCCCACCAGCTTGTGTTGAATCCTTTTTTTGGCCATCCTAAAGAAGAACTCAATATCCGCGATCCTGCAAAATGGGAGACTGTTAAGGAGTTTGCCCAGCTGGACGGGATATTTGTCATGGACAGCCACGGATATATCCATGCAGCCGGCCGGTATCTTGATGTCGATGCAAGGGAAGTGGAGATGGTTAAAGGCCTGGGCGGTCGGCACGCTTCAGCCGCAGCCATCACATGGGACACGGAAGCCATAGCAGTCACTACTTCTGAGAGCGATGGCATGGTCAGGGTCTACAGGGATGGCATCCAGATAATCGAGATCGACCCCCGGGCCTCTAAAGTATCTCGATACAAGTAGGACCCGGTGTCAATATACCATGGTAAACAGAATACTAAAAATACTACTCCTGATTGCCCTGATAATGATGGCATTCACCTCAAATGGATGTCTGGGAAGTAAAGACCCGGAACATATTGAAATTGACCCGGGTGATTTTTCTGCATATGAATTCAGTGTGCCGGAAGGTAAATTCACCAATTCCTCTACATTTTTTTTGTATACGAACAAGACAGTGAGGGTTATCCACACTGTTGTGAACGTACCAAGGCTGGAAGTGGTTTTGATAAAAGACATTTCAGGTGTCAAGTCTGAAAAGGGACCAGGGATCGATAATCTGGTGATAATTGGTAATACTGGCAGCTCAACGGCCTTTTCAAATATCAATCAATTTTCAAATGTCCCCTACAATGTATCATATTATGAATCCGGGGGCTATAAAATACAGTTCGAATTTGCAGACACCATCAATGGTTATGTCGCTTACACTTATTCCTGGGAACAAGACCTGTTCTATCATACCCTTTCCAGGAACGAGACCGTCAACGTGGTGTTGCCAGAAGGTTATGATGTAGGCAATATAATCTTTGGCTTACTCAAACCAAAACCGGACACCAAACGATTAGACGACCAGAACAGGATATGGCTAATATGGGATAATCCCAATCCAAAACACCAGTTGATCCGAGTAAAATATTACAAGTCATCACTACCTACTATAATGGGATTCGTGGGCCTGGTGCTGTTGGTGGCGTCTTTGGTCACGGCAATATATTTTAAAAATGAGATTCGTAAGTTACGGAAAAAACGGGAAATTATAGATAAAGATAAGGATAATTAATCAGGAGACGTTCGAAACCGGTCTCCCCCACTAACCTTGCTTTTTTTACGATACGAGAGGATATATCTTTATGAATTGTTTCAAGTGTAACGGTCATGC
>JAUWRA010000051.1 GCA_030610815.1 Methanosarcinales archaeon | reverse complement strand
ACTGACCTGTGCCTGTGCGAATACACATCCCACGGTCATTGCGGTATTGTGGATCATGAGACAGGTGATGTGCAAAACGACCCCACCCTGCCCATACTGGGTAAGACTGCAGTGAGCCATGCACGGGCCGGGGCCGATATTGTGGCACCTTCGGGAATGATGGACGGGATGGTGGCAGCCATCCGCCAGGCCCTTGATGAGAACGGTTTTACGAACACGCCGATCATGTCCTATGCTGCCAAGTACTCATCATCGTTCTACGGGCCGTTTCGCGATGCTGCGGATTCAGGATACAGTTTCGGGGACCGCTCCACATACCAGATGGACCCGGGCAACAGCAATGAGGCCATGCGTGAGGTGCAGCAGGATATTGAGGAAGGAGCAGATATCGTGATGGTGAAACCGGCACTGCCGTACCTGGACCTGGTCTACCGGGTCAAGCACGAGTTCGGGATGCCAACCGCAGCGTATAGTGTAAGCGGTGAATATTCCATGATAAAAGGGGCAATTGACCAGGGTTGGTTGGATGAGAGTGCCATTATGGAATCCCTTATATCTATCAAACGGGCCGGGGCTGATATGATACTTACATATTTCGCCAGATATGCAGCTGGAAAGCTCAAGGGTTAAACCAGGGATATCCTGTTTATTCTGTCTGAAATTTCCATTTTCTTGAATACCGCCACATTTGCCATTAATGTTGTATCATCAGGTTTTCCTCCGTCAATATTCATTGGTCTTTTTATATATACAGAGGGCTGGGTCCCAAAAATGTTTGACAACTCTTCAATTGTGAACAGTTCTTCAGGCGGGTGTGAGTGTCCTAATATTGATTCGGTTATCCTGCGCTGTTTTGCAATCTCTGTGGAGGATGCCCCTTTGCGGTAATTTGGGAACCCCACCACGATAATGCCTTCCGGTTTTAAGTTCTTCCTGATGAATTGATCAACCTCACTGGAAAATATTTCCTTATTCTTACTGGCTGAGCTGTTATTGCAGAGTGCGATCTCATGGGCCGCACTTATTATCAGCAGGCAGTCGGCAGGATAAGGCATCCTGACGTCCAGTGCCTCTTTTAATGATATTTGCATGGGAATGTATTTCACATGCAATAGCCGGGGTACATCACGGATGGTTGTAGAAGGTTCGATATTAGTGACATATGCCATTATTCCCAGGCTGTCAATGATCCTGGCCCCCATACCAGGACCGCCCCCTATATCGATCACATGATCCCCGTTTGATATTCGCTTGGACAGGACCTCTTTGACCATTTCGTGCATAACACCGATCCTGGCGGCGAAAGTATTGGTGTAATCCACACCATTGAATTTTGTAATGTTATCCATGTGAATTCTTTGGAATATTTATCTGCATTTGATATATATTCTTGGAAAAATGAAAGTGTGATATGTATTGCATATAGATTTAACGAGATTTTGTATAATGCAAATTGGTTTTGGGACAGCTTTATAGATAAATGTTAATATACTTTATACCCACATAATTTGTTTTTCCACTAAAAGGTGGTGTATCCGGAATATTATCAATACAGACTGAAAATGAAAAAGTGACTATAATCATTTCTAACGAGGACCCTGCCAGCCAGAATATAAAGGACATGCTGCAGCAGATCAGGGACTGGAAGCCTATAACGGTTGATTGTGAAAAGGTCATCGCAGCCTTTGAGTTCAAGAGGTTCAGGCTGGTGGAAATTGAAGGACTACATATCTACCAGGACGGGCTGGACAGGCAACTGGAAGCATGTGGATTAGATTCGGATATTATAATCTTTGCTTCAAGGCACCGCAGTAAGGACGGGAGACAGATACTTACTGTACATCCCACTGGCAATACGAAAGAGGCAAAGTATGGCGGGCATCCCATGGAACTGGCTGCCGCCGCCCCCCAGGCAATGCGTTCCATCTTCCTTAATCTAAAGACCCTGGCAAAGAATGAGGATTTCGAGGTTACACTTGAGAGCACCCACCACGGTCCCAGTGATCTAAGAACACCTTCCCTTTTTGTGGAAATAGGCAGTTCAGAGCAGGAATGGGTAGACCCTGTAGCGGGCCGTATTGTGGCAAACGCAATATTTATGCTTGACAATGAAAATGTACCTGTAGCTGTTGGATTCGGAGGCAACCATTACGCACCCAGGCAGACCAAGTTGATAGAGGAAACTGGTGTGGCGTTCGGCCATATATTCCCCACATATAAACTGGACGACCTGGACGAAACACTTGTAAGACAGGCATTTGAGCGGTCATGCGGGGATATTGCATACCTGGACCGCAAATCCATGAATGCCAAACAGCGTAACCGGCTTATTGAGATCATTGAGGGTTTGGGGTATGATGTATTGCGGGAGAGCGATATCAGGGAAATGGACGGGGTGCCGTGGCAGTTCTGCCTGGAATTAAGGAAAAAGATGAAGGACATCTGTCCTCAAGGAAGGACAAGGATTACGGAATGTATCAAATCTGACCTTAAGATGGCCTGTAAGAGCTGCGTTTGTCCCAAAGTGAAGGTTGCCACAATTAGCCCTGAACTGTTGCGTGAAGCTGAGAAAGTTGACCGTACAAGGCTTAGGAATTTCCTTGATACATATAGTATTGCTTATCTGGAACATAAGAACGGATCTTTTTCCCATATTATTATTGGAATCGATGACGACTGCGCCCGTCTTGTTGCAGAAGAACTCACAAATGAATGCATTAATATACTAAAAGAACACTACGATATACGGTATGAAAAGGATGAGGGGATACTCTACCTCATCACAAGTAAATTCAGTCCAGCACTTGCCAGGGAACTTGGGATTACATCCGGGCCTTTGTTCGGTGCATTGGCAAGGGGAGAGGCAGTAACTATTGATGACAGGATAGTAAAGCCGGAAATGGTATATGAAATTGTTGAAAAACCTATACGTATTAAAAATATATACATTGATTAAATAAAATTGAGGGATAAAAGGATGGAATCCATCATTAAAGAGGCAATCACGCGGGCGGATATGGAGGGAAGGACACAGGAAATGAGACCGAAGGTCGAACTTGGCCAGACCGACTTAGAACTGGAAGAAGTTCTTCAACTGTTAAAGACGAATATCCGCGTGGTCGGTTGTGGAGGCGGTGGTTCAAATACCATCCAGAGGATGACCGAAGAGGGTATAGTCGGGGCAGAGCTATATGCATTGAATACAGATGCCCAGCATCTTTTACACGTTTCGGTCGAACGCAAGATATTGATCGGCCGGAAGAAGACCAAGGGACTGGGTGCAGGCAGCCTGCCGCAGATCGGAGAGGATGCTGCAAAGGAGAGCGATAGCGAAATACGAGCAGCCGTTGAAGGGGCTGACATGGTTTTTATCACTTGCGGATTAGGTGGCGGTACCGGTACGGGCTCAGCACCTGTTGTAGCAGAAGCTGCCAGGGCAGAGGGTGCACTGACAATAGCTGTGGTCACACTGCCGTTCAGTGTTGAAGGGGCTATCAGGCGTAACAATGCTGAAGCAGGTCTTGAACGTCTCCGTGACGTTGCAGATACGGTCATCGTAGTTCCCAATGACAAGCTCCTTGAAGTTGTACCAAGGTTGCCTTTACAGGCCGCATTCAAGGTATCGGATGAAGTGTTGATGCGTGCTGTAAAAGGCATTACCGAGCTAATTACCAAGCCCGGACTGGTCAACCTGGACTTTGCAGATGTGAGAACAGTAATGCAGAAGGGCGGAGTTGCCATGATCGGGCTCGGCGAGTCTGACAGCGAGGATAAGGCTGCCGAATCTGTACAAAAGGCACTGCGCAGTCCCCTGTTGGATGTTGACATATCAGGTGCGACATCTGCACTTGTCAATGTTGTTGGCGGACCCGATATGACCATCGCTGAAGCCGAGAGTGTGGTTGAGGAGGTTTATAGCAAGATCGACCCCGAAGCCAGGTTGATCTGGGGTGCCCAGATCGATCCCGCACTTGAACATTCAATCCGTACCATGCTTGTGGTAACAGGCGTGAAATCTGCACAGATATATGGTAAGGGCAACGCCCGTAACATTACCAGTCGTTACGGCATTGATTTCGTGAAATGATCACATATTTCGATTGGCAGGCAATTCCTGTCAATCGAAAGGTATTTTAATCTTTAATTATACTTTGGGCTTGTTTTATCTAAACGATACAATAATTGTTCAAAGGATACAGTAATTGTTCAAACGATATAGTAATTGTTCCATATATGGATGTGAAATCTATTGGCAAAAGAACCTGCAAAGACACCGATGATACCGTTAAAGCTCAGTGAATACTCCAGAATACTCAGGCTTACCCGCAAACCTACGAGAGAAGAATTCATTACAATTGCAAAAGTAGCAGGTGCAGGTATTTTAATCATCGGGGTTATGGGATTTATTATCTATTTCTTCCTTACCGAGATCCCTAAAATGATCTGAGTCGACCAAAGTTTATTATATTAACTATACATCAAGGGGCTAAGTGAACCGTCACATGAATGAGGATACAATCGGAGATACTGAAATATATGTGGTGAAGACCACTGCCAACCAGGAGCGTTCTGTAGCAAATCTCATCGCAATGATGGCAGAGAAAGAGAATCTTGAAATAACGGCCATCCTCGCACCTGATGAATTGAAGGGATATATACTGGTTGAAGCAAAATCCCCTGATGTAGTGGAAACAGCTATCCAGACCCTGCCACATGCCCGTAGTTTGATACGGGGAGCATCAACGCTTAAAGAGGTTGAACATTTCCTGACACCGAAGACCGCTGTTGTAGGGATCACGGAAGGAAGTATAGTCGAACTGATCTCAGGTCCCTTCAAAGGCGAGAAAGCAAGGGTCAAGAGAGTTGACGAAACACATGAAGAAATAACAGTGGAACTCTTTGAGGCTATGGTACCTATTCCCATCACGGTCCGCGGTGACAATGTGAGGGTACTGAAACGGGAAGAGCAAGAATAGAATTAACGAGATCATTTATTCAAATAATAAACAGAGGAATAAAAAATGGGTGATGTAATAGAAGCATTAATACCAGGCGGACAGGCAAATCCCGGTCCTCCGTTGGGTCCTGCGCTGGGACCGCTTGGCGTGAATATCAAAGAAATTGTGGATAGTATCAATGAGAAGACTGCGGACTTTAACGGAATGCAGGTTCCGATAAAAATAATCTTTGATGATAAAAAGAATTACAATATTGAGATTGGAACACCTCCTACCTCTGCCCTGATATTGAAGGAACTGGGGCTGGAGAAGGGATCGGGTAATGCCGGGACCGAGAATGTGGGTAACCTGACCATTGAACAGGCAGCTAAGGTTGCCAGGATGAAACGTGATGGCCTGCTGTCCAGGAATTTTGAATCGGCTGTCAATGAGATCATCGGTTCCTGTGTACCAATGGGTGTGACTGTAGAGGACATGGACCCAAGGGAAGCACAGAAGGCGGTAAAGGCAGGCAAGTTCCGGGATAGACTGGAAGCCTGATTCCGGACAACCGATAATTTAAAATACTTATCCCACAGTAAAAGGAAACCTTAGACAACCGTAGAAGATCAGGTGGTCGTTTGCGTATGGCAAATACTACGGGAGGAATATATGACATTTGAAGATATATTAGAATCAGTAAAACAGGCGCTTGAGCAGGCGCCAGAACGCAACTTTTCAGAAAGCGTAGACCTTGCTATTAACCTTAAAAATGTTGATATGAGCAAGCCTGAGAACCGTGTGGATGAAGAGATCATCCTTCCCAGTGGCCTGGGAAAAACTATCACAATTGCAGTTTTTGCTAAAGGTGATATTGCCCAGAGGGCGAAAAGTGCCGGAGCCGAGATTATATTAGACCCGGAAGAGATTGAAGGTCTGGGGGATGATAAGACAAAGGCACGTGAACTTGCCAATAATGTTGATTTCTTCATATCAGAAGTTGCTTATATGCCTTCAATTGCAAAGGCATTGGGACCGATCCTGGGACCAAGAGGCAAGATGCCCGAGCCATTGACTCCTGATAAGAACATTGAGGATATAGTCAATAAAGCTATGAACGCAATCCGGGTACGCAGTAAGGATCGGCTTTCATTTCATCTTCCGGTGGGACGCAGGGATATGGAACCTGAAGCACTGGCCCAGAACATCGAGACAGTCGTATCCAGGATCGAGCACAGGATGGCAAGTGGCAAGCAGAATATCAAATCGATCTATGTCAAGACCACAATGGGGCCTGTAGTGAAGGTGATCTAAATGGACGCAGAACACCACAGCATGCATATACCCCAGCATAAGAAAGATGAGATCGAGGATATTAAAACCAAGATCGGGCAGTACTCGGTAGTTGGGCTGGTGGGTATCCACGGAATGCCGTCGAAGCAGTTCCAGCAGATGCGTTCAAGTATCAGGGATTCGGTACTGATCAAGGTCAGCAAGAACTCACTGATAACAAGAGCATTGAATGAATGTTCTGAAGATGTTAAATCCCTGGAGAATTATCTTGATCATGAAACGGGTTTAGTATTCTCAAACGATAATTCGTTCAAATTATTCAGGCTTCTCGAATCGAGCAAAACTCCAGCTCCTATCAAGGGTGGTATGAAAGCACCCAAGGATATTACTGTTGAAAAAAGTCCAACCAATTTTCCGCCCGGGCCCATTATAGGTGAACTGCAATCGGCAGGTATTCCCGCAGCTATTGAAGGCGGAAAAGTGGTCATACGGGAAACTAAAGTGGTCGCTAAGAAAGGTGAGGTTGTCTCACATAATCTGGCAGCCATGCTGGCCCGTCTTGAGATATTTCCACTTGAACTGGGCCTGGTCCTGAGGGGGACCTTTGAGGACGGTATGTTGTTCGATGCATCAAAGCTTGCTATCGATGAAGGCAAGATATCACTTGACTTCACAACAGCAGCCAGTCAGGCGTTCAACCTGGCAGTCAATTCGGCATACCCGACCAGGACCACTATTCAGACACTGCTTGCAAAGGCAGCATCTGAGTCAAGGAATCTGGCAGTGAATGCAGTGATATATGAATCTGGAGTGATGGATATATTGCTGTCCAAAGCCCAGGGTCATGTGATGGCACTGGCAGGCCTGGTATCGGATGAAGCCCTGGACGATGACCTGAAAGCAAAGATGGGTGCCCAGGCTGCAGTAAGCCCGGTTGAGGTCGAGCCTGGAGAGGAGAAGACTGCCGGGAAAGCAGAAGAAGAGGCTGCTGAGGAAGAAACTGAAGAATCAGTAGCAGAGGGGCTTGGTGCCCTGTTCGGATGAACAACAAAGAAGTAATTATAGTCAACAATTGATAAAAGGTGATAAGAAATGGAATATGTTTATGCAGCACTTTTACTGCACAATGCAGGTAAGGATGTAACAGAAGATGCAATAACAGGTATCTTGCAAGCCGCAGATGTCGATGTGGATGCAACAAGAGTGAAAGCCCTGGTGGCATCACTTGAAGGCGTCGACATCCAGGAAGCTATCGAGAAAGCCGCTTTTGCAGCCCCGGCAGCCGGAGCAGCAACAGGAGCACCTGCCGCAGTAGCCGAGGAAGCCCCCGCAGCAGCCGAAGAGGCCGCAGCAACAGCTGAAGAAGAAAAGGAAGAGGCTGAAGAGAGCGGAATGGAAGGACTGGGCGCACTGTTCGGTTAAACATATCCGGTATAATTTCCTTTACTACAGGCTGGACAATAACCAGCCTTACTTTTCTTTTTTTTACACACAGTTAGTTTTGCTGAATTACATCTTTGAAAATCATTGGTTCAATGACTCTATGTTTAGTAAATAGTAACCCCTTTTACCCCTGGCACTTTCTTTAGTTCATCTATCAGGTCGCCAGGTATATTGTCATCCGTTATTATAGTAAGCAGCGGATTTTCTGTAAGATATGGGTCTTCAGTAACTGCTTGCCTGATACTTAAACCGTGTTCTGCCACTGCTGTGGCTACCTGGCCAAGTATACCTGTCCTGGAAGCATCTCCCGGTGTGATCACAATAACACCAAGACCTAATGCAGGTGCCACATCTTTTAAGAAGGGGATTGTATATACATTTTGGAATATGCTGGTCAGGGTCTCATCTGATAATATAACCTCGCATGTGGAATCCACCACTCTCCTGTCAACACCGATCTCCTTAGCCACCTGGGTGTGGGGCAATTCGATATTACCTGAAACAACACGTCCCTGCCCATTGACCTGAAAGCCCCGCTCCAGCAGGAGCTTGACTACCTTTTCCTGTGCAGGATGTTTCTTGAACTTGCTTAGTATCTTGCTCCACATGTGTTAATACCTATAATATACACACTGGTTATTTTACTAATGTGTAATGTATTGTTTGAAATGTTTTTTGTATAGATGATTAAGATGGTTTGTGTGGTTCAATTATCACTTTCATAGACTCACCGGCTCCGGCCACCAGTTTGAACCCTTCTCCGGCATCTGTCAGTCCTAACCTGTGGGTTATCATATCCGTTACCTTCACCCTGCCTGTGTGTATCAGCTCAATGGCTTTCGTAATATCCAGTGGACTAGCGCCGTATGAGCTGACAATACTGACCTCGTTCTTCCACAGGTCAAATACAGGCAGCGGCACTGAGACTTCAGGCTCAGGCGAAGCAAAGAACAGCACGGTTCCGCCCCTGTCCACCGAAGCCAGCGCCTGGGTTATGGCAGGCATTGCACCTGTACAGATAATGACCACATCTGCCAGCCGCCCGTCATTTAGTTCCAGCAGGCGTTCGGGCACATTGTCCTGTGCATCAATAACCTGCGCCCCGCACTTTGATGCCATATCCAGCCTGTACTGATTTATATCAGTGGAAAAAATGCTGCCTGCACCCAGTGCCGCAGCCAGTTTGACATGCAGCAGTCCCGTAATCCCGCTACCTATGACCAACACGTTTTGGCCCGGTTTTATCCTTGCTTGGCGCTGCCCCCGGTACACGCAGGCGAGGGGTTCGATGAACACGCCCTGGTCAAAAGACATCTCATCTGGCAGCAGGAACACGCCCCTGTCTACATTAATGGCAGGCACCCTGAGATATTCACCAAAGCCGCCCGGATCGAAATTAGTACTGCGCAGGGTATCGCAGACCGTATGGTGACCGGCCAGGCAGTAGCGGCAGGTATTGCACGGCACATGGTGGGATACGAAGATGCGGTCTCCCACCTTATATCGAGTGACGTCCTTTCCAACTTCAGCAACCGTGCCTGCTATCTCGTGCCCCAGCACCAGAGGTGCACGCATAATGCGGTACCACTCCATGACATCACTGCCGCAGATGCCACTGGCCTCCACCCTGACCAGCAGTTCGTCGGGACCGATGGAGGGTACTGGCATCTCTTCGAGACGCACGTCATTGTTATTGTAATATACGGCAACGCGCACTTATCCGGCCCCTATTTTTCCTTTTCGCTGTTGTACAGGTCCATGGCTTTGCGTGGTGTGAAGTTCTCATGCACAATCGCCCGCACGGCCTTTATCATAGCAACTGGATATTCGTTCTGCCAGATGTTGCGGCCCATATCCACGCCTACTGCCCCTTCTGATATGGCACTGTGGACCAGTTCGAACACGTCCATTTCTGTGTTCATCTGCTTACCGCCGGCAACCACGATAGGTACAGGACACCCTTCCACGACTGTTTGGAAATCATCAGTATAATAGGTCTTAACGATCTTTGCGCCCAGTTCGGCAGCTATCCGGCAGCACAGTGCCAGGTACCTGGCATCCCGCACCATATCCTTACCTACTGCTGTCACTGCCACCACAGGCATGCCATAGCGTTCACATTCGTTTACCAGATTTCCAAGGTTCATCAGGGTCTGGTGCTCGTACTTGCTGCCCACATATATGGACATGGCAACGGCTGCTACATTCAGTCGCAGTGCATCTTCCACCGATGTAGTTATGCCTTCTCTTGTCAGGTCCTCGCCTACGATGCTGTTGCCGCCCGATACCCGCAGCACGATTGGTGTGGATGTGCCTGGGTCCACATCGGCGCGCAGGACACCGCGGGCGGGCATGAGCGCATCTGCATATTCGATCAGCGGTTCGATTGTTTTTTTTGCATTTTCAAGGTGGCTTGTGGGACCCAGGAAATAGCCGTGGTCCACTGCCAGCATGACTGTTCGTCCGGTCTTTGGTTTAATTATTTGTGATATACGGTTTTGCATACCCCAGTCCATAAAATTCCTCCATTAATGGTAGTAAGGTAGTAGGGTAGTAATAGGTAAAAAATGCATGCCCTTATTTTAATATCAGCAGATCACCAATTGTTGCAAGGCTTAAATTTGTTGACATAAATCATTTCCTCAATCATCGTAGAAATTCAGTGAAATCTGTATGCATCTGATGAAAATAATCGGCCACAGAGCGCACAGAGAACACAGAGAGAAAGTACTCTGTGCTCTCTGTGTCCTCTGTGGCAGAATAGAAAAACAGATTGCACAGATAAAAAGCGGAAATCAATTTTGTCTGGTGGTTATTATATACTGCAATGTTTGATGGAATCATATAATTTTAATTACTGTGGCAGCATAGAATATATTGGGAGATGATGGAATGCAGAAAGCAGCTTTTGATTACGAAGAGGAGAAAAAGAAGTTCAAATGGGATATTCCAAAAGATTACAATTTTATTGATACTATCAGGAGTTGGGCAAAAGACAAAACGAAGTTGATGGCAATTACCGAGCATCCGGATGGGAATGTTGAGAAAGCCGGATACAGGGAAGTGTGGGACAATGCCATGAGGTTCGGGAATGTCCTGAGGGATTCCGGTATCGTAAAAGGTGACCGGGTTATGGTATTACTTCCGAGGGGAACAGACGTCTATACTGCAAGTATTGGCATCTGGGCAATAGGCGGCGTGGTCGTCCCCTGTACGGTAATGCTACGGAGAGCAGATATTGAATACAGGCTTCTGGATGCCGGTGCCAGGGCCTTGATCACGAGCGATCCGGTAGTTGCCGGTGAGGTTGATGCAATAAGAGATAAAATCTCTATTGACAACCTGTTCTTTTCAGGTGAGAGGAAAGGATGGAAGGATTTCAGGCAGGAGGTCAATAAGGCATCAGATGATTTAAGGCTCGAAAAACTTACAAGCTCCGATCCCCTGACTATCAATTACACCTCAGGAACCACAGGTGCACCAAAAGGTGTGTTACACACTCATTCACTGATGTACTGCTTTGACAGGCTGAACAGGTATTACTGGTGGGATACGCAGCCGGGCGAGCTATGCTGGGCAACTACAGAACCCGGGTGGGTCAAATGGTACTGGGCACCATTCGGGGCCATTGTGAGCGGTGGTGCTGTAAACTTCCATTACTCGGGCAGATTCGGACCTGAAAAATGGTTCGAGCTGCTTGAAAAATGGAGGATAAACAAGACATGTATGACCCCCACGGAACTGAGGTCAATGGCGACAATTGATGATGCAGATAAGAGATATGACCTGGAGAACCTGGAGGTCATCCTGACTGCGGGTGAGCCCTGCACACCTGGTATTATCAGGTTCTTTGATGAGAAGTTCGGGATACCTGTCAGGGAAGGGTACGGGCAGACCGAGACCAGTGCAATTGCCTGCAATATACCTGGGATGGAGGTCAGGCCTGGGTCGATGGGTAAGTTCACACCAGGGGTTGAGGGGGCTATTGTGGACCCTGATACTGGAGAAAGGCTGCCGGTTGGCGAGAAGGGGATGATTGCTGTTGTACGGGACCATCCGATGCTGTTCAAGGGTTATCACAAAAAGGAAGAAAAAACTGCTGAGTGTTTTGTTGGCGACTGGTATCTGACCGGGGACCTGGCAATGATGGATGGGGACGGGTATATCTGGTTCGACTCAAGGGCGGATGATGTGTGTATCAGTTCCGGGTACAGGATCGGGCCGTTCGAGGTTGAGAGTGTGGTTGATTCCCATGAGGCTGTGCTTGAATGTGCGATGATCCCGAGCCCGGACCTGATCAGGGGGGAGGTTGTTAAGGTCTTTGTTGTGCTGAAGGAGGGATATGCGCCTTCGGAGGAGCTTGTGGGGGATATCCAGCAGTATGTGAAGCAGGTGGCGGCTCCGTATAAGTACCCGAGGGAGATCGAATTTGTTGAGGAGCTGCCTAAGACTATTAGCGGTAAGATCAAGCGTAAGGAATTGAGGGTGAAGGAGTTTGCGAGGAAGGAGGGTGTGATTGAAGAGCTAAAGGAGAAGGGATTGTGGTTTAGGTAAGAGGGGAGTAGAGGGGGGTTATGATATTTTTATTTCCTCATATTATTTATATTGAAGTTACAGACCTCGGATTGGAAAATCCAAGGCATCGTTAAAAATCTTTGATTTCCTTTTTATCCGCTGGTTTATTACGATATAATTCATGATTCGTTCTGACCTCTTGGTAAAAGCTTTATTGCAGGAACTTCTAATAGGGTTTTTATTCGTTGTCTATCTTTATAATTAACTGGATGTAAAGAACAATGATTGACAACCATTAATTTTGTAGCTCTTTTTGCGATCTCAGAAAAGTGCTTTTCATTCATCCCTTTAGTAAGTTCCTTAATTTGTAGATTCTTATTATACCCCATTAAAATTCCGTATTTTATCAGGAAAGATGCTGGAGTGTTAACTTCATCACAAACTTTATTCACAATTTCAGTTAATTTATCAGAACCTAATGAGTGAACAATTTTGTAAATAACGCCGAACACAATAAAAAAGTTTAGATTCCAAAATATAATTTCTGCGTTTTTCTTCAGTTCATCTTTACTTAGTTTTTTATTTGCCCCCACACCTTCTTCAAGAAGGGTCAATCTTTCTGATATAAAATCAACTATTTCTTTCTGTTCCTTTTCACTTTTTATTATTTCAAATAAACAAGATAAAATTCTTAAATGAACATTCATAGCTTCCACAAATATTTCTTCAAGTCTCACTTTTTCTAATGAACCTGCTCGGTTTTTGATAATACATCCCATAACTTCTACAGTTTTAATAGCTCTCCTTAATTCTTTTCCAAGAGAATCTTCTTCATCAATATGTTCTTTTTGTACTATATCTTCTTGAGCTTGTTCCAGATCATCTTGCACATTTAATCTTTCCATTCTTTCCTTTTCAGGTGTTATATTAGCAGGTGGCAAAACCGCTTTAACAATAGTATGTGCTTTTTCATCAAAAAACTTAATTTCATTTTTTGTCAATGTTGCAGGTTTATATTTGTCAAATAAACATAATGCGATACGTTCAATTTCTTTGAAGATATTGATATTTTTAGAATGATGGGTTAGAAAAATTGCAATATAGGCATTTTCATCTACATGAAGATTATTTATTATTTTCTTTATCTCTTCCATTACTTTGTCATCTTCAATATGTTCAGAAAGATATTTAGCGACAAAAAAATAATAAAAATATGGATATCGGAATGAGTAATTCTTAAAACTATCTTCTGATACTATTTCGCTTAAATTTTTAAGTAAAATATCCTGTTTTACCGGGAGGTTATATGTATCCAAATATGATTCCATAAATAAGGTGAAATTGTCAGAGTTTAACTCCTCCTGTTTTTCGTTGTAAATATAGGACGCTAGCTCTGTTAAGAAATTTATATAGATATCAATCTCATCATTCCTTACACCATGTTTTCTTAAATAAAAAGTAACTATTCAGCCATCCTCAAGACTGGATACCGATGGCGAAAATCAGATTATTTGTGTCCATGTTGATACATTTTTTAGTTTTTAATACTGAGTCTATGTCCATCGATTTCAAAGGTGTTTGACAATCGTGTACAATTA
>JAUWRA010000062.1 GCA_030610815.1 Methanosarcinales archaeon | reverse complement strand
ATGTGGACTCATATGTATAAATATTATTACTTTTGATCATAATATATTTAAAACTTGTTGTGATTTTTATTTATACTTTGCAGTGATTATTATTGCCGATCAAATTAAAAACGCCAGATTACATTCTAATTTGATGGTTTCTCAACTGAAAAAACCCCATCCATAACAAATTATTTATATTGACAAGTAATATGAAGCCGTCGTAGTATTAAGTAATTAATATAACTCACAGATGCATCAGAGTTAATTTGGTTTTAATATCCAAATAACCTGACCGTAGGGATTTGAATATCCTATGGCGTATGGGCCGTACAGACCCGAACGCAGCGAATCTGCGTGAGTCAGGCCCTTTTCAGGGTCATACGGAGGAACAACAATTGAGTAAAATAATCAGAAAAACAAATCCACGCATAGTAGGCCTTATCGTTGACCTCAAGGCCTTATCCCGCGAAAATGGAGTGAATATATGGCGGGACATTGCAAAGCGTCTTGAACGCCCCACAAGGAATTATTCTGAAGTGAACCTTAGCAAGATCAACAGATATACCAGTGAAGATGAAACTGTTATCGTACCGGGAAAAGTGTTAAGTTCCGGTAATATCGAACATAAGGTAATAGTAGCTGCACTGGACTTTAGCGAAAGTGCAAAGGAAAAGATCACGAATAAAGGGGGGTCCTGCCTTAACATCGAGGACCTGGTTAAAGAGAACCCCAATGGTTCCGGTGTGAAGATAATGCAGTGAGGTGCGATGAAATGACAATTATAGACGCAAATGGAATGATACTGGGCAGGCTTTCCAGTGTTGTAGCCAAAAGGCTTCTTGAAGGTGAAGAGATATTCATCGTAAATGCCGAGAAAGCTGTAATTTCCGGCTCAAAGGTTGCCACATTTGGTGAATATAAACAGGCCGTTGACAGGGGCAATAGAGAGTTCGGGCCATACTTCCCGAGACGCTCTGACCATATAATAAAAAGAACAATACGAGGTATGCTGCCATATAAAAGAGCAAGAGGCAAGGATGCCATGTCAAGACTGAAAACCTTCATCGGGGTGCCCGATGCAATGAGCAGTGAAGAGAAAGTATCCATTGCCGAAGCTGATATGAATAAATTGAGCTCTATCAAGTATATCAGGCTTGAGGAACTCAGCAAACGACTGGGTGCTAAATCCTAATCAGGAGGAAGATGAATGGTCAAGATTATCAATACATCAGGAAAAAATAAGACTGCCATTGCCAGGGCCAAGATCACAGAAGGCGTAGGCCGCATAAGGGTTAACAAAAAACCCATAGAAATATACGAACCGGAAATAGCAAGACTCAAGATACTGGAAGCTGTAGCCTTTATGAGTGATAATGTAACCTCAAAGATCGACATTGATGTAAATGTCCGCGGCGGGGGAGTCATGGGTCAGGCAAATGCGGTCAGGACTGCCATTGGAAAGGGTGTCGTAGAATGGACAGGGGACCTGGCAGTGAAGGACGCAATGCTTGCTTACGACAGGAGCCTTCTGGTTAATGATTCCAGACAGAAGGAAACAAAGAAGTTCGGTGGACCAGGTGCAAGAGCCAAGTCCCAGAAATCATATAGATGAGCCATTAAAATGATTCCGGTAAGATGTTTCACATGTGGGAAGGTCATTGCCAGTTCATGGGAAGAGTATGAGCGACGCGTGTCAGAATTCGAGAATCCGGGAAAAGTCCTGGACGACCTTGGTATCGATAGATATTGCTGCCGCAGGATGCTGCTCTCCCACATAAAACTGGTGGATACCTTCGCCCCATACCAGTAGGGGTTGTAGGGTAGCCTGGACCATCCTACGGCGTTCGGGACGCCGCAACCTGAGTTCGAATCTCAGCAACCCCATTCAGGTTTCTATGGTTATCCAAAACCCTTAAAAGGAAAATCAACATGCAATGTACAGAATATGTAACCATTCCCGGAGGGACTCCGGGAGCAAATGTATTAGTGTAAGGTATAGTTAAACGTATCAGTTGACGTATTAGTTAAACGTATCAGTTTTATACTGTCATTCAAAGTATGCAGTCACTCCTATTTATTTTTGAGGTGAAACAATTGAACGAAGATAAATTAACCCGTTATGAACGTGCACGCATCATCGGCGCACGTGCTTTGCAGATATCAATGGGGGCACCTGTGCTTCTGGAAGATGATTCAGGCGAGCCCATAGAGATTGCATTACGGGAACTTGAAATGGGAACGATCCCGGTAACGGTCAAACGATTGAACGAAGTGAAATCAAATTATGATATTAAATGATAATAACACAATAAAATAGTAATTGAATAATAATTAAATAATAATCTAATAGTAATCGAATAGTAATAATATAATTTCAAAGGTGTAAAAATGGAAAGTGATATTGAAGTAGTAAAGGACGCTGGTTACGATTCCATAGTTCCTCTGGACGAATTCCTTGCAGCCGGTATCCATATCGGTACCCAACAGAAGACAAAGGATATGATGAAGTTTGTCTACAGGGTAAGGACAGATGGGCTTTATGTGCTGGACATACAGTCCACAGATGAAAGGATACGGTTGGTAGCAGCACTGCTTGCAAAATATGATCCCACTAAGATATTGATCGTGTCTGCAAGACAGTACGGGCATCATCCTGTCAAGATGCTGGCAAAGACCATAGGTGCCAAGGCCATAGTAGGCAGGTTCATACCAGGGACACTTACGAATCCGAACCTTGACTTATACACGGAACCGGATATTGTGTTGGTAACAGACCCACATGGAGATAACCAGGTGAACAAGGAGGCAGTGAGTATCGGCATTCCGGTTGTTGCACTGTGTGATACTAACAACTCAACCACTAACGTTGACCTGATAATCCCTACTAACAATAAAGGGCGAAAGGCCCTTTCACTGGTATATTACCTGATAGCCAGGCAGACTACTGAATTGAAAGGTATCCCCTTTAATTATAAGTTAGAGGATTTTGAAACAGAGCTATAAGTAATTTCAATAACATACTATGCGAGGTGGTGCAGGATTTGAGGAGAACAGCTGTATCAGGACAGTTCTACCCCGGTATTCCGAAATACCTGAAAAGGGAACTAAAAAGGTGTTTTACTAATATCACCGGAGGTGTAAGGGATGTTACCGGAGCTGTGGTACCCCATGCAGGCTATCCTTATTCCGGTACAACTGCCGCTAATGTCTATGCTGCTTTACCGGAAGCTGACACATACGTGCTGCTGGGTCCGAACCATACCGGGCTGGGCTCTGTAGTAGCTGTCTCCAGGGAAACATGGAATACTCCCTTAGGGGATGTGCCTGCCAACAAAGAACTGGTGAAACAACTTCTTGGCGGTATGATCGACCTGGATGAGAGCGCACACCAGTATGAACATTCCATTGAGGTCCAGCTACCTTTCCTGCAGTACCGTTTTTCCCATGAGTTCAATATAGTCCCCATATGTATGGGATTGCAGGACCAGGAAACTGCCACAGAAGTAGGGGACCAGTTGGCACAGGCTATAAAGGACAGTGATAACAGGATCGTTATCATCGCTTCCAGTGACTTCAGCCATTACGTAGAAGATAGTGTGGCAAAGGAGACCGATAACTATCTTATCGAACCGGTCCTGGAACTGGATGTGGACGGGTTCTATCAACGTCTGGCAGAAAGAAACGCATCAGTCTGCGGGTACGGTCCCATCTCGGCAATGCTTACGGCATCCAAAGCACTGGGTGCTTCAAAAGGTACCTTGCTCGACTATACTACCAGTGGTGACGTAACTGGCGACACATCTGCTGTAGTGGGATATGCGGGCATAATTATTGAGTAATAATTAAGTGACGATTTTTTAGTATGACAATAACTACCTGTAGCGCGCCCGGCAAGATCTATTTTTTTGGCGAACATGCAGTGGTATATGGTGAAAAGGCCATTGCGTGTGCAGTGGACCTTCGAACACGGGTGAGTGTACAACCATCCGGCGGGCACGTTATCAGTTCAAGTCTGGGTACAACCGGCCTTGATACTGTAATACACCCCTATGTTACCCAGTGTATCAGGGAAATGGAACAATACATTACCGGTGGCGTAAAAGTCGATATAACATCCGGTCTGCCAGTTGGTTCCGGCCTTGGTTCGTCGGCTGCGGTGACCATTGCTACCCTGCGTGCATTATCTGTTCAATTCGATACTGGCCATACCCTTGATGAGATCGCTGCCATCGGGCATGCCATTGAAGGCAAGGTACAGGGTGCGGCAAGTCCTACCGATACCTTTGTTTCCACAATGGGCGGTGTGGTGACCATTCCTGGGAGGCAAAAATTATCACTACCAGAGTGTCCAATTGTCATAGGTTATACCGGCAATTTTTCATCTACCAGGCAACTGGTGGCGAATGTCAGGTCGCTCAAGGAGGATTACCCTGTAACAATTGACCCGATCATCAGGACAATTGGCAGCCTCTCAGGTTACGGTGAAGTATTAATTGAAGACAGGGATTATATTGCACTGGGAGGTCTTATGAATATCAACCACGGTCTGCTCGATGCACTGGGTGCAGGTTCACTGGAACTCTCGAACCTTGTCTGGGCAGCCCGGAAGGCCGGTGCATGGGGTGCCAAGACCACAGGTGCAGGCGGCGGCGGCTGTATGGTCGCTATCACTGATAATCCTGAAAAAGTGGCGGATGCGATTAGTTCTGCAGGCGGGGAGGCCATTATCACAAGTCCCACTCACGAAGGGGTGAAATTTGAATGAAATACCTGACTGACCGGACCGACCTGACCGTACTGAAGATAGGCGGCAGTATTATTACTGAAAGATCCAGCCAGACCCCGAAGGCCCTGCCTGGTGAAATTAATCGCATTGCAGGTGAGATTGCGGGCATGGCTGTGGAGGCTGCAAATAAAGGCAACCTGATTGTGGTTCACGGTGCGGGTTCTTTCGGTCATCCTCTTGCCAGGGAATACCGGCTCACTGAACAATTCGATATGGAAGGTGTCATCGAGACGCATCGTAGTGTCAGGAAATTGAACAACATGGTTGTTGATGCCCTGAACCGGGCTGGAGTGCCTGCAGTTCCTGTGCATCCTTTTAGTAGTTTCCTGCTCGATAACGGACGTATAAGTGAAATGTTTGGTGCCCATATCAGTGTAATGCTGGAAAGGGGTATGGTCCCTGTACTTCATGGTGACGTGGTAATGGATGCAACAAGAGGTGCAGCCGTTTTAAGCGGCGACCAGGTGGTCCCGTATATTGCTCAAAAGCTGGGTGCCGAAAGTATTGGTATCGCCAGCGTGACAGACGGGGTACTGGATGACAAAGGACACACAGTGCCTGTGATAACACCTGCATCATTTGATGAGGTAAAGATCCACATTGGCGGGTCTTCACATACCGATGTTACCGGCGGCATGCTTGGAAAAGTAACCGAACTGGTAGACCTGGCTGACAGGTCAGGTATCAGCAGCCGGATATTCAATGCATCGATACCTGGGAATGTTCGTGCATTCCTGGATGGTGCGACAGTGGGTACACTTATACAAAAGGATAAGTGAGTTCTTAACAATAATGGTAAGGGAAACATGAGTACATCAAACAGAAAGATCGAACATCTTGAATTATGTGCCAACCGGAATGTGGAAGCAAACAGGGATGAGCACAATTTCAGGCGCACAGGGTTCGAGGAGATAACACTTGTACACAATGCACTGCCAGGGATCAACAAGCAGGAGATAGATACTTCTGTTGAGTTCCTTGGTCACAGGTTAGCATTCCCCTTATTGATAGCTTCCATGACCGGAGGCCATCCCGATACTGCGAAAGTGAACGAGGCACTGGCACTTGCCGCACAGGAGATGGGAATCGGCATCGGTGTAGGCAGCCAGAGGGCTGCCATCGAAGACCCGGCACAGGAGGATTCGTTCAGGATAGTAAGGGACGCTGCACCCGATGCTTTTGTTTACGGGAATATTGGCTTGCCCCAGCTTAAGGAATACGGGGTCGAGGGTGTCAGGCGGGCTGTTGAAATGATAGATGCCGATGCCATGGCCATACACCTGAACTTCCTGCAGGAGGCAATCCAGCCCGAAGGTGATACAGATGCAAGAGGAGGGCTTGGACTTATCAAACAGGTATGTGACGAACTTACGATACCTGTGATAGCCAAGGAGACGGGAGCAGGTATCAGCCGCGAGGTAGCGCAACAGTTGTGCGATGCCGGTGTGTCTGCCATAGATGTAGGGGGCCTGGGCGGTACAACCTGGGCTGGTGTGGAGGTCTATAGGGCCAGGCAGCAGTCCGATACCAAAAGCGAAGAACTGGGTAACCTGTTCTGGGACTGGGGTATACCCACTGCCATTAGTGTGATAGAGAGTAACATTTCAGTGCCGGTTATCGCAACCGGAGGAATACGTACAGGAATAGATATGGCAAAATCCCTGGCAATAGGTGCCAGCGTGTGTGCTGCAGCACTGCCGCTGGTAGTGCCGGCGTTAAATGGACCGGAAGATGTGAAAGCCAGGCTCAGTGTCTTCCTGGAAGAATTGAAGACTGCCATGTTCCTGACCGGCAGCGCTACCATTGGGGAGCTTATGCAATCCCGGGTAGTAATTACAGGAAAAACTAAAGAGTATTTGAATGAACGCGGGTTTGATACTACCCGGTTTGCGTGTAGATAGATAAGAAAAACAGTTGTAGAAAATATGAATATTTAAAAGGAGAATTTTTAATGACAGATATAGGAATCATAGCTGTAGGCGGCTATAATGAAATGGGCCGCAACATGACAGCAATAAGAGTGGGTAATGAGATAGTTGTAATGGATATGGGACTTCGGCTTGACATGGTACAGATACATGAAGATGTCGAAATAGACAGGAAAAGTTCCAGGGACCTTATTAAAATGGGCGTGATCCCTGATGACCTGGTTATGAAGCAGGTTGATGGGAATGTAAAGGCAATCGTTTGTACACATGGTCATCTTGACCATATCGGTGCCCTGCCAAAACTGGCCCACAGGTACGATGCCCCGATCATTTCAACACCATATACATCAGAGCTTATTAAACAACAGTTAAAGAATGAAAAGAAATACCAGGTAAAGAATAAAGTAGAAGCTCTCACTACAGGGAAGATATATAAAGTGAGCCCGAATATTTCAATTGAATTGATACGGGTACAGCACAGTATCATCGATGCTTCTTTTGCGGCCATACATACACCTGACGGGATCATACTGTATGCTAATGATTTTAAGCTTGACAGAACGCCTGTCATAGGCGAAAAACCTGACTTTGACCGGCTGCGCCAGATCGGGAAAGAAGGAGTTATTGTCATGCTCACTGAAAGTACTAACTCGGGCATGTCTGGTAAAACACCTTCTGAAAAAATAGCTGCCGATATGGTTTCTGATGTGATGCTGGGTACTGAAGAGGCAGAATCAGGAGTGATCGTTACCACGTTCTCGTCCCATATTGCCAGGATCAAATCCATAATTGAAGCGGCTGTGCAGATGAACCGCATACCTGTATTAATGGGCCGTTCTATGGAGAGGTATGTTGGTACTGCCGAAAGAATGGGATATTTGAAATTCCCTGATAACCTGGAGATGTACGGGCAACGTCATTCTATTGATAAGGCTTTGAAACGAATTAATAAGGAAGGAAAGGAAAAGTACCTGCCAATAGTCACCGGACACCAGGGTGAACCGGGTGCCATATTAACAAGGATATCAAATGACACTACAGATTATAAGATCGAAAAAGGCGATAAGGTGATCTTCTCTGCTAATGTCATACCAAATCCAATGACCAGGGCGAATCGGTATTCACTTGAGACCAAACTGAAGATGAAGGGTGCCCGGATATATGATAATGTTCATGTTTCAGGCCATGCACACAGGGAAGACCACTGGGAACTGCTAAGGATGATAAATCCCGAGCACGTGATACCAGCACATGGTAACATTATGATGCATAGTAATTATTTGGAAATGGCAGAGGAAGCTGGATACATATTTGGTGAGAATACCCACCTTATGCGTAATGGCGAAGAGATACTTATCGAATAAATATATTAATGAGGTAAATGAGGTACTTTCATGGATTTGATCAAGGAGATTGATAAACGAGGAAAACGGGTAAATGGTTCTATCCATAATCTGATGCCAATCGGACGTCCTGATGAACTTTACCGTGCGATGCGCTACCTCTTTGATGCCGGCGGAAAACGACTGCGGCCTGCAACCCTGATACTTGCGACTGAAGCTGTAGGCGGGAATCCGGACAGCGTGATTCCGGCTGCAACTGCTGTTGAACTGGTCCACAATTTCACATTGATACATGATGATATCATGGACCAGGATGAATTAAGAAGGGGACTGCCGTCAGTCCATGTTAAGTGGGGCTTATCAGGTGCAATACTTGCAGGCGATACGTTGTATTCCAAGGCATTCCATATCCTCAGCCAGTGCAAAACAGACCCTGCCCGCATGGTCGAGTGCCTTACAGTGATGTCCATGACATGTATAGAGATTTGTGAAGGACAGTGGATGGATATTAGTTTTGAGAAGAGGAAACATGTCCCTGAATCCGAGTACATGGAAATGGTTGAGAAAAAGACTGCCGTACTCTATGCAGCATCTGCAAAACTGGGTGCGATCCTGGGTGGCAGCACTCAGGAAGAAGCTGATGCACTCTGGGATTTCGGACGTCTGGCCGGTGTGGGTTTCCAGATATTTGATGATGTGCTTGACTTGGTCACACCTGAGGATGTACTTGGTAAGATGAGGGGCAGCGACCTGAGGGAAGGTAAACAGACCCTGATCGTCATTCATGCCAAGGAGAATAATGTGGAACTGGATGTGTTTGGTAAGAGAAACGCTATCAAGGCAGAGATTGACAATGCACTGAAGACACTTGAGGATTCAGGTTCTATCGATTATGCCCTAACCAAGGCCCGGAATTTTGTTGCCGAGGGTAAGGCAAAACTGGACATTCTACCAGATACTGAAGCTAAGGATATACTGCTGGCGCTGGCAGATTATATGATCGAACGGAAATTTTAACATTTCCAATAACTAAATATTACAATTACTGAAGATTCCAATAATTAAATTCTTTTTCAAGTACTATGACCGAACAATGCGAAGCATGCAAGGGCACAGGATATATTGATACCTCTATGCAGGAATGTCCTGACTGCAAGGGTTCAGGCAAACCTAAGAGTCTTGACCTTACCAAAATGACAGAAAATGACCTGGGAAGCCTGCTGGAAGGCGGGGGTAAATGCCAGAAGTGCGGCGGCTCAGGCACCATTACAGTGAAGCAGAAATGCGAGGTTTGCGGCGGCAGGGGTGAGATGGTCAACTGCCGTATATGCGGCCAGCCCCTTGATGCTGATACACAAGGTGATATGTGTGCTTCCTGCGCCAAAAAACCGCTGGTTCAGAAACTGAGTCCTGCCTGTGATACTTCTGACCTGGAAATTGGCATGACCTATGAGGGTGTTGTTGACAGCCTGGCCAATTTCGGTGCTTTCGTGAACCTGAACCCGCGTACCCGCGGGCTGGCACATGAGAAGCACCTGACCAGGACCCCTGAAGTGGGGGAGACGATCTTTGTACAGGTGAAGAACATTGCATCTAACGGCAACATAGACCTTGTGCCTGTGACCCTCCAGGAATACCAGTTGATCCAGGTTGAAAAGGATATCCCCCGAACCCAGATATCCAAACTTCGCGATCATATCAGCAAACTGGTGCATATATCAGGTGAGGTCATCCAGATAAAGCAGACAGGCGGCCCGACAATATTTACGGTGGCGGATGAGACCGGGACCGTGCCATGTGCAGCCTTTGAGAAGGCGGGGCAGCGTTCATATCCTGAGATAGAATCAGATATGATCGCAAAGGTAGTGGGTGAGCTTAGCGTAAGGAACAGCGAACTGCAGATCGAGATAAGGGAAATACGGCAGATGTGGGGGGCAGAATCGGCTGCTATCAAGGAGGAGATAGAGAGTGCCCTTGATGAGCGCTCCGAGCCTCATGAGATCGAGTTCTTGGTCGAGAGCCAGATACTGGAAGCGCTGCGGCCAAAGATGCGCCTGGTCGCAAAAGAGATACGCAGGGCTATTTTCCATTCACGACCCATTGTATTGCGCCATCATGCAGATGCAGACGGCATCACTTCAGCTATTGCTATCGAGAAAGCGGTGATACCTTTGATACAGGAAGTGGGCGGGTCAGATGCCGGATATCATTTTTACAGGCGTTCACCAAGCAAGGCACCGTTCTATGAGATGGTGGATATTACCAGGGACATTTCCTTTGCCACGGCTGATAATGAGAGACACGGGCAGAAAATGCCGCTGGTGCTGTTAATGGATAACGGCTCTACTGAGGAGGATGTGCCTGCCATGCTGCAGGCTAAGGTGTATGGCATGGACATGGTGGTGGTGGACCATCATCATCCCGACGACGTAGTGGACCAGTACCTGCTGGCTCATGTGAACCCGGCCCATGCGGGCGGGGATTTTGGCATTACTACCGGCATGCTGGGTACCGAGATCGCCAGGATGATTAATCCTGATGTGACAGAGGAGATACGCCACCTGCCCGCGGTCTCTGCTGTGGGTGATCGCTCTGAAGCACCCGAGGCCACAAAGTATATTGAACTGGTAGCATCGCGGTACAGTCTGGACGACCTTAAGGATATGGCGATGGCACTGGATTATGAGGCGTTCTGGCTGCGGTTCAATGAGGGCAAGGGTATTACCTATGATGTCCTGAACATGGGTAATCTGAAGAGGCACAGGGAATTGGTACCGCTTTTGGTGAAGCAGGCTAACGAGGCCATCGAGAGGCAGCTTGAAGCTTCACTGCCGTCGGTCAAGACCCAGGAACTGCCAAGCGGGGCACTGATGCATGTACTGGATGTGGAGAACTTTGCGCATAAGTTCACGTTCCCGCCGCCGGGTAAGACCAGTGGTGAAGTGCATGACCGGCTGTGCCACAAGTATCCTGATAAGGCGATCGTGACACTGGGGTATGGGCCGGATTTTGCTGTGCTGCGCAGCCGGGGTGTGCTGATGAATATACCCCAGATGGTAAGGGAACTGCAGGAGGAGATACCCGAGGCCAGTATCAACGGCGGCGGGCACCTGGTTGTGGGGAGTATCAAGTTCGTCGGCGGGTTGAGGACGAAGGTGCTGGCGAAGCTGGCTGAGAAGATAGGTAAGGCTGAAGTTGGGATGGGGTGAACACTGGGGAGATTTGAATTCCGGTTTATTCCCTTTCTGTTTTGATGGTAAGAATGGTTTAGTTCAGTAATTCCAGCTTATTGTTCTGTTTTTCCAGCTATTTTGATAGAATTTGAATATCTTTGGATAAGTTTGTCGTATTGTTCTATCTGGTAAAACTGCATGCATTGTTCAATTGTTGGAATTCTTCTTTTATATTCTTCAATCTTAATGTTTTCTACTTCTGCGTCTTTCGGTTTTGTAGAATGTATAAATGCCTTGAATTCCTCTATTATTTTATCATCAGCTTCGATCATGACACTGACTGTCTGAACATCGTCAATAAAAGTATTAGACGCATAAAAGTTATTTACTCCAAGAGAAACTGCCTTATTTACCAAAAGCACTCTGTAACCTACATCATGAGTTTTTTTGCCTTCGATACTGAATTTAAATTTCATGACAAATTTCAGTTATCTTCAATCGATTTATATTTACCTTTTTGCCAGGGAACTGCTACCCATCTAAGTGGAATGTGTGATGGATTCATGTTTTAATTCTAACATTCCCGCCGCCGGGTAGGACCAGAGGTGAGGTGCATGACCGGCTGTGCCATAAGTATCTTAGTAAGGCGATTGTGACACTTGGGTACGGGCCGGATTTTGCTGTGCTGCGCAGCCGGGGTGTGCTGATGAATATACCCCGGATGGTAAGGGAACTGCAGGAGGAGATTCCCGAGGCCAGTATCAACGGCGGCGGGCACCTGGTTGTAGGGAGTATCAAGTTCGTTGGCGGGTTGAGGACGAAGGTGCTGGCGAAGCTGGCTGAGAAGATAGGGAAGGCTGAAACCAACGAGTAGGTTAGTACACACAACTTTCAATTTTATTCTTACTTACCTATGCATTTACCTTTACCCGGTGTTTCATCGATTCCATGCTAAGCCCATATACTATACGGTAAAAATTCTATAATCCCTTCATCCACAGACATAGTCTCGCTATGATTCAAAGTTAAAAATTGCTTATATAGTTTCCGACATATCGTATAAAAA
>JAUWRA010000055.1 GCA_030610815.1 Methanosarcinales archaeon | reverse complement strand
ATAAAGGCCAATGTGGAATCGAACCCGGTACGCTGTGCCGACCCCGAAGCTGCAAAGGCCATGCTGGAAAGAGTAAAACTGGCCCGTGAAGACAAGGACAGCATCGGCGGAATTGTTGAGATACTGGCTCTTGGGGTCCCGCCCGGCCTGGGCGAGCCCGTGTTCGATAAACTGGACGGTGCCCTGGCAGGGGCCCTTATGGGTATCGGTTCAGTCAAGGGCGTGGAAATAGGCTCAGGTTTTGCAGCTGCCACCATGACCGGAAGCCAGATGAACGACCCTTTCGAAATTCAAAATGGAAAGGTTGTATGTTCCACCAATAATGCCGGTGGGATTTTGGGAGGCATCTCCAACGGTGAAACAATCGTTTGCAGAATAGCTGTTAAACCCACACCCTCCATTGCCCGGTCCCAGAGGACTGTAGATATGTCTGATATGTCTGAAACCAATATAACAATAGAAGGGCGACATGACCCAACAATCCCACCCAGGATCGTACCTGTGGCCGAAGCCATGACAGCACTGGTACTTGCCGACCACCTTATTAGAGCGCAATCGTATACACGATCATATTCAAAATGACCATGAGTTAAAAGTCAGCAGCTATTTCTTGATATACAGGATTGGATCGTATCCTGTCAATCCTGTTCATCCTGTCTGAAATATCCATTTTCTTGATTTTCATAGTCATTATTTTGCAGCATTTCATTGTCTCGTTGGCTAAACTCAGGCAGGATATTAATATTTTTTCCCAGTTCCTCAAACACTTCATGCTGGGAACTGACAATGACCACATGTGCAGGCGGATGTATCTTTGTAAGTTTTCCAATAGCGACACTTGGACTTGTATTCAGTGAAACTAAAGCTGCTGCATAGCACTTATTTTTCAATGGACGATTCATTACCTTTCCAAGTATCTCGTCTGCATAATCCGGTGATATGGATTTTGGTGGTCCTGAAAACACCATCCGTCCGTATCTCCTTAAATCAAGTAGCGTAGTATGTACCTTTATAGGACTATCTGCCCGTATTATTGCAAAAGACTTCATTTTTTACTTCACTCAGATTAATATATTGGTATTCAATATATTGCTAAGTGATATAATACTATGTTGATGACAAATAAATAAATAGTCATATTTTGTCTGGCAATTCAAGTTTTTTTGACCTTCTCGGAAATAAAAGTCATAAGGTCAAGGAAATCATCCATTGCGTCAAGTTTTTTCTTTTCCACGAGTACAGTATTGTCTATCATCTCTGACCTGCAATGTCCATTTACAATGACCATGGAATGAGTATTTGTCACTTCAGAGATGCTGCTCATTAACTTTGCCCTTTTCATCATTGCTCCTGAGTATTCACTAAAACCCGTGAGGATCTTGGACACATTATCCTGATTAATGCTCTCCCTGTGCTCGAATGAAACAGCACTGAACGGTGCCTGTGAGATTGGGATCACTTCAATGCCTAAATTGGATAATATGGATCTTATTATTGTTCCTGGCTCCTTTTCAACCGGATGGGGCCTGGATTTCACATTTGTATTTTTTACATTTAGAAAATCAATAGCAAGGGCAATTCCGGTATTGAACATTTCTTCGACCCTGATCACCATATCCACAGACATGTCCATCCCCTCCTCTTCATATTTACTAATGGTACGCCTGGATAAACCAAGGTCTGAAGCCATGGCACCAATTGAAAGTTTTCTGCGTATTCGCTGTTCACGCAGCACACTACCATCCACACTCACATACAGCCCTCCAGGTGCTGCATATACCACGGGCGGCAGTTCTTCTATAAAATAATCAAATATTGTATCGATATTAACAGATGGAATACCATATCTATAATATACGACAGTGGGTTCAAGTGGTTGATCCCTGGTCTTCTCCCCAATCAAAAGCGGAGACCCCACCAGGTATTCTGCAAGGTACATCATTTCCTGTGCAGTATCCTCTTTAAGACCGTCGATGTTGGAAAGTACCTTTATCAATAATAGCCGTTCATTACGCTTTGCAGCGATGTCAAAGCTTCTGGGCCTGATATTGCAGCGTTCTGAAACATTGAATCCGCTTTGTTCCAGTATGCCTATTACCTGGTTTATCAATATCTCTTTATTCATCTTCCTTGAAGTTGTGCATAGTAATACTATATAAAATAAGAGGTTAATTATACATATATTCAGTTAAAATTCGAAAGGTTTGCAGCATGAGCGATATCAGGGTGCATCTTATTATCTCAGGAAGGGTGCAGGGAGTGTTTTTCAGGCACAATACTATGAAAAAGGCAGTAGAACTGGGATTAAAAGGTTGGGTAATGAACATTCCTGATGGGAACGTTGAGGCTGTATTTGAGGGAATTCCTCAACGTGTTCATGAGATGATACAGTGGTGCCATATGGGACCACCATTCGCAGATGTCAGGAACGTGGAAGAAGTGTGGGAAGAGCCTACCGGCAAGTTCAGTTCCTTTGATCTACGCTACAAATGACCTCTTAATTACGATTTTACAGAACAATCATAGAATAGCTGTAAGCACCGAAATTGTAAGATTATTCCATAAAAAAGAAGGTGTCATGTGCAACTGGGAAAATGTAAACGGTTTCCCGGTATTGAAGGAGCGCAGAAATAATTATCTTTTTATTGCTTCAGCGATTCGTTCCGGAAGGGAGTCAAGCCTCTCATTAATTCCACTGATAGAATCATTGACAGTATCGAGTTTACTAAGTCCATCAAGCTTATCGAGTTTTACATCGATGCTACCTAATTTTATATCCTGACTACTTAGTAAACTGTTACCTTTATCTAACCTGTCGCTGATCTCTCTCATATCATCAGTAACTACCCTTCCAAACGGGTAAGGTAAATTAAGATCATCTGCAAGCTCTTTGGTTTCAATTTTGGTATCAGGTCTGACTCTTTCCAAATCATGAATGAATTCTGAAACTGCAGATTCAGGCCCGCTCACCATAATTTTAACTGACCCATCAGAATCATTGAAAACTAATCCATTCAGCCCTCTAATCTTTCCATTGGTTTCTACAATCTCCCTGTATCCAACCATTTGGACATGATCAGTTACTGTTGCATAGATACTTTTTACTGCGGCTGCCATTATAATATCTCTTTTTGTCATGAAAGTATTATAATTTTGTGGTAATTGCCCCGATTCACAATAGGACCACCCTTTGCAGATGTCAAAAATGTAGATAAAGTTTGGGAAGAGCCTACCGGTGAGTTCAGTTCATTTAATCTGCGCTACAAATGACCTCTTAATTACGATTTTACAGAACACTTTTTATATCTCCTTTAATAATATCAATATGAGGCCTATAACACATGGATAAGCTTATTATCTGCATCGATCGCGACGACGATATCGGATATAAGGCAGGGGCGACCAGTCCGGTTATCGGGCGGGAAAAAAACCTTGAAGCTGCAATGAAACTTGGTACGGCCGACCCAGAGGATTCTGATATAAATACCATATACGCTGGTGTGAAACTCTATGATGAACTGGTGGAAAACGGGCTGGATGTAGAAATAGTATCCATAGCAGGGGACCGTGATGTGGGTCTTATCTCTGACCAGAAGATTTCTGACCAGCTTGACAGTCTCGTGGCAAAATATGATGTCAAGAACGCCATCCTGGTGTCTGATGGGGCAGAAGACGAATCAGTTTTGCCCATTATACAATCCAGGATAAAAGTGGACGGAGTCCACAGGGTCATCGTCAAACAGAGTGTAAACCTGGAAAGTACATATTACATATTAAAGACAGCCTTCAATGACCCGAAAATATCCCATTCCTTCTTCGTACCGCTTGGCCTGGCCGCTGTGATATATTCTATATTCCTCTTTGCAGGCGATCCCAAATACGCATGGGCCGCTATCCTGGGTGCTATCGGTGCTTATATGCTGTTCAGGGGTTTCGGACTTGATGACGTACTGGAAGAATTCAAATCCAATATGAAACAATCACTGGTAACAGGCAAGATATCCTTTATCACTTATTCCATTGCCTTGATATTGACTGTCATAGGGACAATAATAGGTGTTGTCAGGTTCTGGGAATATTATACCCGGATAGATATTTTCGTTGGTATAATAATACTGCTCATGGTATTTGTGAACATATCCATATGGTGGTATGTAGCGGCAGGCTGGATAGCCACTATTGGCAGGATGATCGATCTTCAAAGGGAAGGCAATACTTACAAACGGCACTGGTCTTACCTGTTCTTCCTGTTCTCATCAGGATTGTTGTTCTGGGGTGCCAGTACCTTCATACTCTCGGTAAGTAGTTCTGTGGATGATTTTTTCATCACATCCGATTCCGGCCGCAATCTTCTCGTATTGTCAATAGTCGGTGCCATCATCATATCATTAATAGGTATCTGGATATCAGCGAGGACATCAAATGCCCGAAACCAGCAAAAAACAGCATGACATCGATGCCGTTGTAATCGGAGGCGTAGGGTTTAACCCGGATGATTACGATTTTGTGACAATCAAAGTAAATACTCCATACGGCAACGTAAAGGTAAAAACCGGGAATGTACCTCACCGGGGCAGGACACTGGAACTTGCACTGATACAGAGACATGCCAATGATGATACCACATCGGGTGCAGAACACCTCCCCCCCCACAAGCTCAATTACAGGGCCAGTGTATGGGCTGTAAGATCACTTGGTGCCAACAGGGTAATAGCTACCAATTCAGTAGGTACCATGGGCAGCCATCCCCCTGGAAGTTTCCTTGTAGCCGATGATTTTATTGACCTGACACGTTCAAGGGTGAATACATTCTATGATGACAGGACAGTTCATGTTGATATGACTGAACCTTACTGTCCCGAGATCAGTGACTGCTTGCTAAGTTCCCTGGAAAACAATAATATGGAACCTTTCAGGGGTGTGTATGTCTGTACCGAAGGCCCAAGGTTCGAGACTGCTGCAGAGATACGCATGCTTGGAACCTTTGGGGACGTGGTAGGTATGACTGGACTACCTGAGGTTGTGCTGGCGCGGGAATTGGGGTTGTGCTATGCATCATTGTGCATCATTACCAATCTGGCATGCGGACTTGCCGGAAATAAACTGACTATCGATGAGGTCCTGGAAATGCTGGAAAGAAAACAGGAAACACTTCGCACCATCCTGCTGGATGCAATTATATCGTTACCGTCCCACAGCAATTGCGGCTGTAAGGACGCCATCAAAGGGGCTACTATCTGATTCCGGGTACTATCTGATCCAGGGCTACTATCTTATCCATTATGTCGGATTGTCGTGTTTTTCGATAGCCTCTTCCACAGTCATTTCACCTTTTGCAACTTTTCTGGCCAGGTTCCTGGGTATGGAGGTCTTTCCTTTGGAATATTCACGGCTGTATTCCTGGATTCGCTTGATCTCACCCATTGAGGGCTCAACTTCCTGCTTTCCGACACTGGTTCCCTTAAGTCTGGCAATGTTAATGGCTGCAATGATATCTGACATTTCGGAACCGTGGATCCCGCGACCCATGGATGGCGATGTGCCAGTTTCATCCACTACTTCCACATTGACACCCATATCCAGGATTGAATTGATCAACCGGGTCCTTACAAGTCTTGCCCCGTTCCCGATCCTGATAGCAATGTCCTTACCAGGATAATTTACCAGTATTTGCCGCACCAATCCGGGCACGTCACGGGCCGGTACATGATACACTTCGCTTACCTGGCCGTCTTCCAGTACTGCAACTCCCGGGTTCTTACCAGGATCTATCCCGATGACAACCTGGTTGATATCGTTTTTGCCATTTAATAACTTTAAAGCAGCATTGATGGTTGATTCTGGGTCATTGTTGAATGTCACTATCCGCTCAGGGTCAAGATCAATCTTTGATGATTCTTTAGGGGATGTGATAACCGTGCCTACAATGGGTGGTATCGGGTCATTGAAAGATAGTATATGGACATGAATACCCCTGGTTTTGGTGACTTCCAGTATGGACTCAAACAGGGTAAAATCATTAGTGATAAGAGCAATTTGTTTTGTCCTGATATACCCTCCCGATTTTTGTCCAAATTTTAGAGACTTTTTATTATTTCCTGGAACGATTTATAACCACAGAGTGCACAGAGAGCACAGAGAAACAATAACGCTCTGTGTGTTTAGTCCGGATGTATATGAATATAATTGTGGATTAACAATACCAGTATATCTTTTCCCGGGATGTGCAAAATCTTATTTTCCGGATTTCTTTGCCAGTTCTTCGACCACATCATTTGGTAGTGCCTTGGCAAGATTCAATTTGGTTACGCACCTGGTTGGAATATCTCTTTTCTTTGCTTCTTCACGTAATGACTTGGCATCGATTTTCTTAACAAGTTCTTCAATCTCCATGTAAATAACACCTCAATTCCGATATGAATTCTATTTAATTCCAATATAAATTATATTCTATTCCATAACTAATGAATGTTATTGTGTCAGGTCAGCCTTGGTAAAATTATACTCATTGGTAATATTTACACTAAATGGCAAGTCACCGGAATGTGCTTTAAGTATCAGTTCACCCAGCTCTTCTTCCATTATCTTGCTTATCCCAATAATGGATGTGGTTGGCCTGGGATTCACATCTATCACCCATGGCTTATCAGCCAGCACAATATCTACTCCAACATATCCCCGGCAGCCCAGCGCTTCTGCACTGCGTTGTGCTACCCGGAATAACTCCTGGTTCCTGCCTGTATCCACCCCAACTGTGCCCCCGTTGTACTGTATCTCGCTACCAATACTGATATTTTGCCGGTTAACTGTCAGCGGCAGGGTAGGAGGGGGCAGGGTAAGGGGGGACTGGGATTGAGACTGGGACCGGGACAGGGTATCATTTCCCACCACCAGGCTGGCGCTCAGATGCTCCCCTTCTATATACCTGGTTGCCACAAAACCTTCGGGTATTAAGGTGGCGCAGGAATACCTGGTCAGGGTGGTATCTTCTGAAGCACATCCCCATCTGGGTTTGAGTACCACCCTGTCGCCAAGGGAAAATACATTCGGCTCACCGGATACAGTTGTGGTGGGGACTTTTATTCCTTTACTTTCCAGTATTCTGGTACACTCCAGTTTATCTGCACACAACCTGACAGAACCTGACGGGCACCCCAGGTTCACGGTATTCTCCTCTACAATTTCAGTCAGGTCACCAAGCAGTTCATCAGGTGCCACCACCAGGGCTGCATCACACTGTGCTGATAATTCCTCAACAGACCTCTCAAAGTCCTTTGTCTTAACCGCAGTGCCTGCCGGTAGTACCGGGCCGCTGGTCGGGTATACAACATTGTGGCCAACGGCCATGAAACTCCTGACAAGTACATCCAGCATTGCCCTGCCTTCCAGCAGTAGGGTACCTCCCTCGCCTGCACCCACCGCATACTCGGCTACCAGTATATCCATTGGGCAAATAATACGCCTTATTGCATTTTAATATAATTGTTATCTGGATCTCTCCAACATTGTGTGGGTAATAGTTTGCCCAAATCATCGGAGAAATCGAAAATCCGGTCCATAAAGCCAAGTCGTGAGATTCCATGTTCCATGATATGTTCCTGAACAATGAAGTTACCCACACGATGTTAAAGAGAGCCTAAAGATTCTTATCTTGAGTACGGGAATCCTTTAATTTATCAAACGCCTCCTTTAACTTGGAATCGGCAAAAACTACACGGGATTCCATTAAATTACCTTACAGCCAGGGAAGAATCCGAAAGATATCTCCTCACAAGCTCAGGATTCCATATCCAACACATCTTACCTTCGTTATCAATCGCTATTTTGCCAGAATCCAGAAGATAATTTATTGTAACATTATAGGTTTGATACATCATCTTCCTCGGTAAGTGCTCCCATAGAGATTTTTTCTTATATTCACCGCTATGCTCTTTTATAGTTTCTTCAACCATAAGAACAGTATCCAATCGTGGATAGTGAAGTATCTTCATCTCGTTGCTGACCGCCATTTTCTCACCTCATTTCTTTATATCTTCTATCGTTATATATACTTATATAACTAATACCTAATCACAAATAAATATTTCCGTTATCTGAAACGCACTTTCCGCAGGAAATAAGCGAAGCACAGTCGAATGACCGGAATGAGGATTTTGTGCATTCTGTAAAAGGTAGCATGAAGTATGAAGGCAACTTTGAACACTCTGACACTACCCAATAGCCTCCCTCCAGGGGAGGGGCAAGATAATAGTAAAATATGGGTAAACTAGAGTTTTGTATCAGATGCTGTTTATCGGCTTCTAAATAATATATAACATTAAATCAATATACAAACAAGGTGACAATCATTACCAGAGAGAACACCCAAGAAAAACCCACTAAAATCGCAGTTGTCAGGTGTGATATAGTGTCAGAGACATGCCCGGGTGTGGGGTGCTTCATGGCTTTCAATCAGCGGAAGATGTACTTCAGTGACTATGACGAGAATGCAGAAATAATAGCCTTCTTCACATGCGGCGGATGTCCGGGACGGCGTGTATATCGACTGGTCAAGTCCATCAAAAAACTCGGCGTGGATGTCATCCACCTTGGTTCCTGCATGCAGATGGAGGATTACCCCAAATGCCCACATATCGATTCCATTAAAAAGACTATTGAAGATGCAGGTATCAGGATTGTTGAAGGTACACATCACTAAACTAAAAGGAGATAAAAAGGAGATAAAGAAATGGTAAAAAGGACCATAGTTAAAATAGATGAAGAAAAATGCAACGGATGTGGAAAGTGTGTGGCTCCGTGTGCTGAAGGTGCCATACAGATCATTGACGGAAAGGCAAAGGTTGTATCGGAAGAACTGTGCGACGGCATGGGGTACTGTATCGGATTGTGTCCTGAAGGCGCACTGACAGTGGAAGAGCGGGACACCGTGGAGTTCGATGAAAAAAAGGCCGAAAGCCAGCCCAGGAAGACCGATATCTCGATCAAGTGCTTCAATTGCAATAAGGGAGAAGATGAAGTCTACCTGATGCCCCTGCGCCACAAGATGAAGAGTGAATGGGTATGCACGCACTGTCTGCCCATGCTGATACACGGATGAAGAATTCATGAAAAACGTCAATATCCGGCTCACATCCCTGGTGGACAGCCTGTGCGATTATACGTTCAATTTCCATTACTTAAACCAGAAACTTGACCCGGATTCCCTGATCCCTGACCAGACCGGCAGTTCATACACCTACCAGGACCTTGTGGATACCCTGAAAGGTGGCGCCGATGTCCATATCAAGGGCGACGTGGGTGAGCGCCTGGCATATAGCATGGGTGTGGACCTGAAACACATGGGCGGTTCCGGCAGGCCGGAACCAGCGGGCAGGGTGTTTGTTGATGGCAATGTAGGTGGAGAGGCAGGTATGGGTATGGTGGCCGGTGCATTGTATATCAGCGGGACCGTGCAGGAGCCACTGGGCAATGTTATTGAGGTTGCCCCTGATGTGGACGGATACAGGAAATTTAGTTCCATTACAGATATTATGTGCAGCGGACCGGGTGAGGATACCCTGGTGTCCAATTCACTGGATAAGGACGATAATATACTTATTCTCAATGACGGCATTCTACGGGGTACCATAGGCGCTCGCATGGATTGCAGGGGCACGGTGAGAGTGGAAGGTGATGCCTACAACGGCACCGGATTGCTCATGCGCCAGGGTATTGTGCATGTAAAAGGGAATGCCGGTATGAATACTGGTTCCAGGCTGGCCGGGGGTACGGTGGTGATCAGCGGTAATGTCGATGAGTTCGCTGGTGCATACATGAGATCCGGCAGCCTGGTCATCAAAGAGGCTAAAGGATACGTGGGTGCGAATATGACAGGCGGTGCCATATATTCCAAGAAGAAAGTGCCGCTTAGCCCGCCTGCCACACCAGTCAAAAAGAGCAGTGAGAATAGTAAAATGCTGCGCAGGGTACTGGATGCAGGTCAGCTGGAGGCCATGCTGTACAATAAATACGAAGTCGGGGCTGAGAAGGAGCAGTATATGACGGTGCATATGCGCGACGGCTCTGTGGTTATGAGGAAAGTTGAATAACAAGATACAGGAGGAAATTGGAATGGTAGTGAAAATAATTGAAACAATTGGGTCGTCCCCTGATGGCTGGGAGGCTGCACTTAAGAATGCAGTAGATGAGGCATCTGAACTGCCTATCTTCAAGTCGAAAGGGAATATCAAAAATATCAATGTGAAGAGCTTTGATGTGGAAGTTGAGGATAATCAGGTGAGCCGATTCTTAACAAGGATCGAGATATTGCTTGAGTAAATCATACCAAAAACGGCAGTGTTGATCACAACAATATTGGCAGCAGCACTCTTTTTTCCAGGGTGCACACCTGAGTTGCGGCAGGGGCCGCTCCCCTGCTCCTTTATTATCTCCATGCACCGTCTTACTTCTTCAGACTGTAAGCTCACCTCGCCCAGGCAGTCCTAACCCAATGCGGCCGAGGTGACGATTGAATATGTGGAAGTGGAATGGAAGTGGAAGCGGTTATTGTTAATTTTAATGGGAAGGTGTGTGATAGTATCCGGTTCGCCAGGTCGCTGGACGGGCGATAAAATTTATTTGGATATCTCCAACATTGGGTGGGTAAATATTAGATGGGATTAACAGGACTTACATTTTCTATAAACCACTCAATAAAACACAAACAAATTTATGGTATTAAATGAACATTGCAACAGCATGGTAGAGGATAAATTCATTAAATCACTACTTATTTTTTGCTTAATGATTGTAACAATATTTTCAGGTTGTATCGACTCCAAAAAGGCATATGAAGAAACCCGGAAGAGCAGTCTTGAATACCGTGTATCAATAAATCCTTCAGAAACCATTGGTGATATCGACGTGCCTAAAGAAACAATATATGATGTTAGAATTCTCTTGCCTTATCCGGTTTTGGACGGAAATGCAATTGAATTCGAAGCGGTATCAAAGCCAGACAACTGGGATATAAAGGTGGTGGAAACAGAGTTTGGAAAGATGCTTGAACTTAAAGCTGACCAAATATCACCTGGAGTGTGGCCAACTCTGGTAAAGATACAACCGGGCGAAGAGCCGCCAGAAACAGGGGATATTACATCAGTGGACCGTAACGAAATAGTATTCTCAATGCAACTGGAAAGAGAAATCGGCACGATGGACCCTATCGGGACTGAATATTTACTTAATCCAAAGTACAATATTTCCGAAATTCCATGTAACCCTGAGGACGCTGAACACTTTAAGAATATTAACTGCAAAAATTATGGCACAAAAATATTTGTTAGCTACAATTCCTCTGGCAATGCAAGCCTATCGATCAATGCGTGGTTCACAGGTCAAAATATGTGGTTTAGTGGCGGGTGGAGGTTGAACAAGTTCAATGATTATATTTCGCCTGTATATCTAAATGGTAATCAGGAAAACTGGGTAAATGCCACAGGAAATCTTGTTACTGGCCAGGGTATTTACTTGAGTTAATCAAGTTTACTGACTTTCGTGTTATAACTATTTGTCACAAACAGTTTCTGCGCCCGTATTCCTTGCCCTGGTAACGAACACCCTGCCCCCGATCGTGGATCCCAGGTATTCGGATACGGCATTCTTTACGTTCCCGGGGTCCTCAGCCACAGCATAGACCGTTGGCCCGAATGAGCTCATACCGGCACCGCAGGCCCCCTGCTCCCTCATTATCTCCATGCACCGCCGTACCTCTTCAGCCTGCAAGCCCACCTCACGCTGCTTGAACCCCACATCCTGGATGCGGTTTACCGCATCCCCGAACGTATGCATATCCTCTTCCACCAGTGAGGGCAGCATCTCCATCAGAATGATGTGGGATACGGCCTGCACTTCCTCCAGCGGCAGGGGGCAGTATTGCTTAAAAATATCCACCTCGCGCCGGGACGAGGCCCCTTTCAGGTCAGGTATGGCCACCACAAGGGGCCAGTCAGGAAAATCATGCCGAAACAGCACAGGTCCGGGTGGCACCCGGCTGGCAGCCGAAGGCGAGAACGCACCCTTATCGGCAAACCTGTGACCCCCATCCACGATAAAGCCACCGTGCTCAAAGGATTCCACGCCTATGCCTGACGTGCCGCCCCGGCCCACAAGTGCGGCCACCTCGCGCACGCCCAGCCCCAGGTCGTACATCACATTGACGGCCCAGCCTGCGGCCAGAGCACCCTGGGTGCCGCTGCCCAGCCCCACATGGTCGGGGTATGCGTCCCCGATTGTGATATGTATGCCTTTACCTTTTGGGATGACAGCCTCGGCTGCGGATTTTATACGCCCCGGGTCACCGCTGCCTGTGACGAACACACCCTCGTTCGTTTCCCTTGCCAAGAGTTTCATTGACGGGTCGTCCAGTGTCAGGCCAACGCCTCCGTCCACCCTGCCCAGGGATGCATTCAGGTCTATAAGGGTGATGTGCAGCCGGGAGGGTGTGGTTATCTGTATCATTACAGATAATGACAGTGCTGTTTCATTATAAAACTTAGGAAATGGGTATTACCCAGGACTTGTATATATTTATCCATGAGTGGGCATGAGCACGGCTCAGAACACAGACCTGACACGACAGAAAAGAATCTCAGGTATGCCATCTACGCCACTTCAACCATTTTCATACTTGAGTTGGCAGGAGGGCTGTATACCAACAGCCTTGCCCTGTTAAGCGATGCGGCCCACATGTTCATGGACGTGTTCGCACTGGTCCTGACCTATGCAGCCATCCAGATAGCAAAGAAGCCGTCCAGCCCCAGGGTGACCTACGGTTACCACAGGCTCGAAATATTCTCGGCGCTCATTAACGGGTTCACGTTAATTATTATCTCGGTATTCATTGCCAGGGAAGCATATTTCCGGCTGCTTGAACCACCCCAGGTCAGGGGTATGGAGATGCTGGTAATAGCAGCCGCGGGTCTGCTGGTCAACCTGTGGGTAACTACACGGCTGCGCGGCCACCATGACCTGAATGTCAGGGGAGCCTACCTGCATGCGCTGGGCGATACCCTGAGCAGCGTGGCGGTCATTGCAGGCGCCCTTATCATCCTGTTCACTGGCAGTTTACTTGCCGACCCGGTGTTGAGTTTCATAATCGTGGCCGTCATACTGCTGGGTTCTGTTAGGCTCATACGCGATTCGCTCCACATCCTGATGGAATCCACACCCAGGCACGTG
>JAUWRA010000199.1 GCA_030610815.1 Methanosarcinales archaeon | reverse complement strand
ATGAAGACCTTATCAAGGAAGGCGTCAAGAAAGTAAAAAATATACTATCAGAGAATTACGTTCGCCCTGATGAAGCTGAATTGATCAAGTCAAAAATACGAGAAACTGGATACTATACTATAATAGACAAAGTTACAGTTAGGCTCAATGAAAGACGGGATGTTTACGAAGCATTGTTCTCCAATCTTGGAATCTCGAAAGTAGAAGTTGACCCATTTTATATAAAAAAATATGAAAAACTGCTCGGTGGTGGTATCTGGTGCATCATCAAGATGGAATATTTAACTGAATCTTCCCAGTCCCCATTTATGATCTCTGACTTAAAACCCATACAAATCCCGAACGTGAACATAAACGAGTTCATAGAACTGAGGAAGAACTTCACAAAAGATGAATGGATTGACGCTTTATTACGAACCATCGGAATGGAACCAACACAACTGGAATATCCTGCAAAATGGCATTTGTTGGAACGTCTGGTGCCTCTTGTTGAAAATAACTATAACATGTGTGAGCTCGGGCCGAGAAACACCGGTAAATCCCATGTCTATAAAGAAATATCACCCAACTCCATATTGATCTCAGGCGGACAAACCACAGTCGCAAACCTGTTCTATAATATGAGTACAAGACAGGTAGGACTTGTAGGGATGTGGGATGTTGTCGCCTTTGATGAAGTTGCAGGGATAAAATTCAAAGATAAAGACGGGATACAGATACTCAAAGATTACATGGCATCCGGCTCATTTGCCAGAGGCAAGGACCAGATAAATGCAAATGCATCCATTGTATTTGTAGGCAATATCAATCAAAGCATATCGTCATTACTCAAGACGTTCCATCTTTTTGCACCATTCCCGGACGCTATGAACAATGACAGTGCATTCTTTGATAGAATGCATTACTATTTACCAGGCTGGGAAGTTCCGAAATTCAAACCAGAGCATTTCACTGATAGATATGGTTTCATAGTGGATTATTTCGCTGAATTCTTAAGAGAAATGAGAAAAAGATCATTTAGCGATAATATATTCAATCACTTCAAACTCGGAAACAACCTCAACCAAAGAGATGTGATTGCTGTGAAAAAGACATTTTCCGGTTTGATGAAACTGATATTCCCGGATGAGAACATCTCCAAAGAAGAAGCACAGGAGATACTTGAATACTCCATGGTTGGCAGGAGAAGGGTCAAGGAACAGTTAAAAAAGATAGGTGGAATTGAATTTTTCGATGTAAATTTTTCGTACATTGATAATGACGATATGACCGAACATTTCGTATCTGTCCCGGAAAGCGGTGGAAACAAGATAATTCCTGAAGGACTTGCAAATCCCGGGCATGTATATGCAGTTGCCGGAGCGCCATCGAGTAAGATCGGTGTGTACAAAATAGAGTTACAAGTTGTTCCAGGTTCAGGTAAATATGATAAATCCGGTCTTGGTTCAAATCCAAAAGCCAAAGAAGCAATACAAACTGCATTCAATTATTTCAAAGCTAACGCAAAATCGGTCAGTCAAAGCATATCCACAAAAGAAAAGGATTATCATATGCATGTACAGGATCTGACTGGTGTGGGAATGTCTGATGATCTCGCCCTTGCGGCTTTCATCAGTCTATGCTCAGGTGTTTTAGAGAAGCCCGTACAAGAACAAACTGCAATATTGGGTACGATAACTATAGGTGGTTCCGTGAGTGGTATCGACAACTTATCAGATATTCTGCAGGTTTGCTTGGATGCTGGAGCTAAAAGGGTTCTAATTCCGATTTCATCAGCGTCAAAGATCTCTACGGTGCCACCAGATCTATTCAGCAAATTCCAGATATCATTCTATGAGGATCCAATTGATGCGGTGTATAAGTCGTTGGCTTTGGGTTGATTGGATCCGAATGTAGAAAGTGTCAACGGCGGTGTAAAAATCTCCTCATCCCCACCGGAGTTCCTAATCTGCGGCAGGTACGGCAGGCGGCTGCTGGACACCCTGGGCGCACACACAGAGTTCAAGGTCACCTCGGCAGACATACCTCCCACTCTGCCCGATGGAATGGAGCAGGACGAACACCGGTACCCCATCCTTGGCCACCTGGTCTGGTACAGTCTCAGGGATGTCAGGATCAACAGGACCGAACTTGAACAGATGCTCATAAAGGCCGGGATAGATCCAGTCAACATGCCCGCAGAGATCAGGCCGGCCGATGCATTCAGGCGGGCTACCACATCCATCACGAACCGCAGCCCCAAAGACATAGGTGACGGCAAGTTCGAGAACATCATGGTCAGGGAAGTGGTCAGCGACTCCAGCGAGATAGTGCGCCACATCATCAGGGAAGAGACTGACAGCCAGAACCGCAGGATCAACTACGGCAAAGTGGGCCAGGCAGTCTTTAACAGGCAGCTGGAGAAAGCAACAGTAGGAATGGACCCCAGGTTTGAACATCACAAGCAGAAGATCATGCAGGTGTATGCGGAATACTCAGAATACTATGTCGGCTCGCACATCAGGGACATGGTGTTTAAAATGCTCAACAGCCCCCTTCTGGTAAGTATCAGGCCGGCCGGCGGTGTGTACTTTGTAGCCAATACCCATGCAGCACTTGTTGAATCACTGGAAGAGTTCGTTACGGATATCAATGCATGGGGCGTGCCGGGAACAGGCGATGCAGTGTTCGAATCAGTCCCGATGCTGGATGTTGAGAAACAGCGCAAGCTGATCTTCGATAAGTACGAAAGCCAGTGCGCATATTCGGTAGACATTA
>JAUWRA010000031.1 GCA_030610815.1 Methanosarcinales archaeon | reverse complement strand
CCAATTCCAAATTGAGCCCTAAAACACCCTTGATGCTGGGACGACCGCCCGATCTTCTTTTTGATTTAGTATCATCGATGATTATGGCGTCAATCGTTTGGCCATCGTATTGTGAATAGATTGAATGTTTGACGGGCAGCGAGTCGTTTTCATATAATATCTTCTTTAATTTGAAAGGACTCACTTTGATTTCCTGCAGAATGCCAATTAGAAAAGATGCTTCTGAGAATGATATGATTGTGCAGAGATATTTCCATGAAGGATAGTACATGGAATCAAGCATATTTTTAACTCTGTTATGCAGATAAGGCACTATGAACGTTTTTTTCCCATATCGTTGAGTGTTCTCTTTGCTTGGAAATCAAATTCAAAATGGTGTGTTTTTATATGCAAATTTTTGCTACCTTTTCTTGCATTCACGTGTTGTGCCATATCATCCTGCAAACTATCGAGATACTTCCTGGCAATTTGTCCATAGATATCCTGGGCAAGAATCTCCTGCTCAAGATCTTCGATACTGTTGATTATATCGTCGTTGATATCAAGTTCAACAATCACTTTTCTTTTAGTCATATACAACTAAATCAATAACGTTTTTATTAAAATATGTCACGAATCATTTGAGAATGGATACTGTGCCCGAGTAAAAACTGGTCCCAATATCTTTCGATAATTCGTCTCAATTGATATACAGGAATTGGATTTAAAAGACGGAATAATTTTATTTTTTCCAATCCCGAATATATCCGGCAAAAACTTAATGGTAGTTTAGTATATTTAGGATTACCTAAAGATTCAACATAGAGATGATACATTTGGAATTAACACTCACAAATCTACAGCCGAAACAGAAAGCAAGGATATTAAGACTCGAAGGTGGATTCGGCTTCCAGAAAAATGTAAGATCAAGAGGTATACTTGAAGGAAAGATTGTTGAAGTAATAACAAGACAGCCCATTGGCGGACCTATTGTCATCAGTATAGATAAAAGAAATACCGCAATTGGCAGGGGAATGGCCTCAAGGATCATAGTAGCGGTGGGGTAATGGATATACAAAAAGTAAAGAAGATCCTGCTAATGGGAAATCCCAATGTCGGAAAAAGTGTGGTTTTTTCCCGATTAACAGGAGCAAATGTGATAGCTTCCAATTATCCCGGAAGTACTATCGAGTTCACAAAGGGATTAATGCGAATAGAGGGCAGTAAAAAAGAACTGATCGACGTTCCCGGCACATACTCCCTGGAGCCGACAAACACAGCAGAAGAAGTTGCAGTCAATATGTTGGATGAAGGAGATCTAATAATAAATGTCATTGACTCCACAAATCTTGAAAGAAACCTATTCCTTACACTTGAATTATTACAGGGCAATACTCCGGTCGTAGTTGCTCTTAATATGTGGGATGAGGCAAAACATAATGGAATAACTATAAATCCGGATGAACTGGAAAAACTATTGGGCGTGCCTGTTGTACCCATTGTTGCATTAACTGGTGAAGGCATAAAAAAACTGCTATCACGCCTAAAGGATACACATACTCCTACAGACGTATCACAGAGTGATGCTGAAAAATGGATACACATCGGAGAGATAATTAAAAAAGTACAAACAATTGAGCACAGGCACCATACGATCTGGGAAAAAATATCCGATGTTACAGTAAAACCAACAACCGGACTTCCGATCGGACTGGGTGTGATCCTTTTGACATTCTTCTTTATCAGGTATATCGGCGAGGGTCTCATTGGCTATGTAATTGAGCCATTATTTGACCTGTATACGCCAGTTGTGATGGAAATAAGCCGTGCCATCGGCCCGGGTATATTCCATGACATAATTATCGGGAGGTTGATAGACGGGAATATAGATTATGTAGAGTCAATGGGACTTCTGACAACCGGCATTTTTGTGCCTTTCGGAATGGTACTTCCGTATATCCTGGCATTCTATTTCGGCTTATCAGTTCTTGAGGATACGGGCTACTTGCCTCGCTTATCTGTACTTGCAGATACTATATTCCACAAATTCGGACTTCACGGTTGCGGGATCGTATCTGTATTCCTTGGTTTGGGGTGCAACGTGCCCGGTGCTTTATCCACCAGGATACTTGAGACGAGAAAACAGCGGTTCATATCGGCCACACTGCTGGCAATTTCTATTCCGTGTATGGCGCAGATAGCAATGATATTCGGCATTTTAGGCAGTTATGGGATTGAATATGTGCTGCTGGTCTTTATTGCCCTCATTGCAACTTATGTATCAAGCGGCTTACTTTTGAACAGGTATATAGCAGGTGAAAGTCCTGAACTATTTCTTGAGATCCCACCTTACCGCAGACCCTATGGTAAAGCCCTGCTAAAAAAGACATGGATGCGTGTAAGGATTTTCCTTACAGAAGCTATACCATTTGTTTTCCTTGGAGTTCTGTTTATCAATATTTTATATGCTATCGGTATTATTGACACCCTGGGTACGTTTTTCTCACCTGTGATAAGCGGCATATGGGGTCTGCCAAAGGAAGCAGCAGCAGCATTGCTTATTGGCTTTTTGAGAAAGGATATGGCCATTGGTATGCTGCTGCCGCTTGGAATGGATCCATTCCAACTGGTGATAGCAGCAACTGTCCTTACAATTTATTTTCCATGTGTTGCCACATTTGCAGTACTCGTGCGTGAACTGGGGATACAGGATCTCTTGAAGTCAGTTTTACTGATGATAGCTGCCGCCATTATAGTGGGCGGGATAATGCGATTGATATTACTGGGGTTCTAAACCATGAAAAATGCTAAGCCAGAACAAAGTTCAATGGAGGATCAGGTAATTGGCCTTTAAAACAATTGAAGAATATGTCGAGGTCATCTATACACTTGAGATGAGATCCGGACGTGCTCATACAACGGATATTGCATCAATACTCAAGATCAAACCTCCAAGTGTCACCGAGATGTTGCAAAAGCTGCATGATATGGACCTTGTAATTTATGAACCGTATCGAGGCGCAAAGCTCACTCCACCGGGAATGGAAATGGCACAGGAATTGATGCAAGATCATAAGACATTGGTAGAATTCTTTGAGATCATTGGTATCGATAATGAGACTGCTGAGGTTGATGCCTGCCAGATCGAACATCATGTAGCTGCTAAAACAATGAAGCAGTTGAGAAAATTTGTAGAATTTATACAGAAAGCACCATGTGAACCAATATGGGTGAAACATTTTGAATATTTTGATAAAACCGGTATGAGGAAAAAGTGTAACTTGAAATGAAAAGTAAAGGCTCTCCTTAGCATAATGTGGGTAACACCACTATTCAGGATATAATGTTAAACATGGAATCGCATTGCCTGAATTAATGGACAGGATTTACTGGATTGACAGGATATGAAAGTGGCTCGCACTATCCTGTAAATCCAGTTAATCCAGTCTGATATATGCCCACTCAATGTTGGGGAGATCTAAAGTAAATAGGTGCTGCAAAACTACAATAATAGTAGAATGCCGAATATATTCGGGATAACATCTAATAACCCCCATAACCGATATCAAGTGTGAAAAATATGGATCAAGTAAAAAATAAAAAACCAATCCCTGACAACCATAAGATAACTGAAAACCTCCAGAAGATCAAGAATAAAATTATGGTAATGAGTGGAAAAGGCGGTGTTGGAAAAAGCACGGTAGCTGTAAATTTGGCATACGACCTCTCAAATCAAGGTCTGGATGTTGGCTTATTAGATGCTGACCTACACGGCCCCAGTACTCTTAAAATGTTAAATATTGAAAACGTAGAGGTTAAAGGAGACACTGATGGTATTTTTCCTGCTGAAGTTACTCCTCACTTAAAGGTTATGTCAATGGGATTGTTTCTCACTGAGGCAGATACACCAGTAATATGGAGAGGGCCTGTAAAGATGGGGGCGATCAGGCAGTTCCTTGAAGAAGTTCACTGGGGTGATCTGGATTACCTGATCATTGACCTGCCGCCAGGTACAGGTGATGAACCGTTAAGTATTGCCCAGTTAATTCCGGATATCAATGGAACAGTGATAATCACCACGCCCCAGGATATTGCTCTTCTTGATTCAAAAAAGGCTGTAAACTTTGCAAAGACCCTCAAAATACCAGTCATAGGAATCATTGAAAATATGAGTGGTTTCACCTGTCCTCATTGTGGTGAATCTATAGACCTCTTTAAAGTTGGCGGAGGAGAAAATGCAGCCCGTGATTTAGATGTACCGTTCTTGGGTAGAATTCCTATTGATCAAAAAATCGTTGAGGACTGTGATAATGGGACACCGTTTGTTGCATCTGATGATAAATCAGAATCAACTGAGTCTTTCAAGGAGATCGTCGCAAAAATCGAGGATTTTGTAAATTAAAATTCCAGCAAGTGATAAGCAATAAACAAGTGATAAGCAATGAACCACAGAGGGCACAGAGAAATCTAATAACGCTCTGTGTACTCTGTGGTTAAATAATAATTATCTGAAGATCAAAGTGTTAAGACATTAGTATAAAATATTAGGTTCTTGACTATAATTGACTGTGAATAGACAAATAAACAATAGGAGGAAATATGAAAATCGCTATTACATCATCAGGAGATAATTTAGACAGCCAGATGGACCCCCGATTTGGAAGATGTCAGTATTTTATGATCGTGGATCCGGATACAATGGATTTTGAAGCTATGCAAAATGAAAGTGCAATGGCTTCTGGCGGGGCCGGGATACAGGCTGCGCAAACCATTCTTAATGTTGGGATAAATGCAGTGATAACCGGGAATGTGGGACCCAATGCTTTTGAGGTACTATCAGCCGCCGGGATTGAAACAATGACCGGTGCCAGTGGAACTGTCAGACATGCACTAGAACTGTATAAAAGCGGTAGTTTGCAGTCAGCGGCGGGTGCGACAGTTGGTTCTCATGCCGGAATGCCCGGTATGGCTTCAGGATCCGGGGCAAGTCAGGGCAAAGGGATGGAACATATGGCAGGTAAAAGTGCACAGGATGCAGCGGGCCAGGCATCAATAACAAAAGAACAGAAAATCTCGATGCTGGAAGAAGAACTGGAACAGGCCAAGTTACAATTGGCCCAAATTAAGAAAAAAGTTGATGATATGAAATAATGAGAGGTGAATAAATGCCAGCAGGTCAGGGAAGAGGTAGTGGTGCAGGCAGTGGAAGAGGTAGTGGTGCGGGCATCGGAAGAGGAAGCGGTATGGGCAGAGGTGGACAACGGCAGGGCATGGGGCCTCCGAAGGAGTGCAAATGCCCAAGTTGTGGATACACCATCCCACACCAGCCTGGACAGCCGTGTGCCGATCAGGCATGTCCGAAATGTGGAACTAATATGGTAGGAATGTAATTTAGTGTTAAGGAGATTAAATAATGAAAGTATGCGTCCCAACAATGGAGAATGGCGGTTTGAATGATATGGTAGCCCAGCATTTTGGCAGGGCACCCACTTATACTATAGTTGATATTGAAACAAATGCAGTTGAAGTGATTCCGAATGTAAGCGAACATATGGGTGGTACCGGGGTTCCCCCTGAGTACATAGCACCAACAGGTGCCCATATTATGCTCTGTGGTGGACTTGGACCAAGGGCAGTAAATATGTTTGAAGAATATGGGATCGATGTATTTGTTGGTGTTTCAGGAACAGTCCAGGATGCAATAGCTGCATGGCAGAAGGGACTGTTAAGTGAAGCTACTGATGAAAATGCCTGCCGTGAGCACAGGCATGAATAGGATCAAAAAGCGAATCGAAACAAATGAAAGGGAGGTGAAATAAATGCCAGGAGGAGATGGAACAGGACCTTCAGGTCTTGGCCCGAGGACAGGCAGGGCAGCAGGTTATTGTGCACGATATCCGGACCCGGGATATATGAATCCAATTCAAGGTAGGGGGTTTTATCGCGGTGGAGGCCGGGGTCGCCGTAATTTGTACTATGCTACAGGTCTGACTGGTTGGCAGCGCGGTGCTTTTAGTTACCCACCACCAGTGGTTCAGGCAATTCCAAAAGAACAAGAGCTTGCTGAACTGAAAACTGAGGCAGGATACCTGGAAAATGAGTTGAAAGAGATAAATAAAAGGATTCAGGAGATTGGGGAATAAAATCCCCGATCAATCCTTTTTTTGAACCAATGTGGAATATATTTATTAAGACAAGTCCAGTTGCAGTTATTATTTATGTAGCATAAAGTAAAGAAAATGTCTGATCGTAAAGTAATGATCAGGATTAAAAATATGTAATTTCAGGAGATGAAACATATGGCAGAAGAATTTAAATGGTTTTTGAAAGACGCGATAGTAGATACGGGCATGTGTACATATTGCGGTGCGTGTGCCGCTGTGTGTCCATATGATATAATTGAGTTCGATGAGAACGGTCCGAAGTTGAAAGAGGAATGCTACAGAAACGGAGAAGGTGCATGCAAAGATGTGTGCCATCGGGTCATGACAGATGCATCACGCTTATCCATGAACGTATTCAACTTCATGGCAAAACCTCCATCTCTCATTGGACAGTACGAAAAGATAGTTGCCGCGAGGGCGACAGATCCCGGAATCCGTGAAAAAGGCCAGGACGGTGGTGCTGTTACAGCACTCCTTGCATACTGCTTTGACAACGGGCTGATCGACGGTGCGGTTACCACTGCAGGGATTGCAAAACCAAGTTCACACATCGTAACGAACAAGGAAGAACTCATGGATGCAGCAGGGGCGAAATATTCAATGATCCCTGTAATGTCTGCACTCAAGGAAACAACCGAGTCACTCAAGAATGTTGCCTTGGTAGGTTTACCGTGCCAAACCTATAGTACCAGGCGTACACAGTTCTTCGGAGGTTTGAATGTCCATCCCATCGAGGTAGGAAAGGACGGTGAGAAGGCAAAGATACCAAACATCCCATACGTGATCGGCTTGTTCTGTATGGAGAATTTCAATAATGAGAAACTGTCTGAATTCCTGACAAATGGTGGTGTTGACCTGGACAAGGTCAGGAAGCTGGCAATACACCTTGATGAGATGATCGTGTCCACGGATGAAGGTGACATAGAATTTTCTCTTAAAGATCTCGCAGGATGTGTATCGGATGGATGCCGCATATGCAGGGACGCAGTCTCCAAGGTTGCCGATATCTCAGCAGGATATATGGGATCTTCTAAAGGCTGGACAACATTGATCGCACGAAATGCCAAAGGCCTGGAACTGCTTAATGCGGCTGTAAAGGCAGGTTATATTGAAACCTCTGATGAAGTGGATGTCAGTCTGATAGAAGAGTTCGCAGGCCTTAAGATGCGTAGATTCAAATCCGAACTTGCGAAGCGTCTTGAAGACGGAAGATCAGTAAAAGGTTACTGGGTACGTGATTATCCTGGTGTAAGAACTGAGGTCAAGGGTACTAACTTTGTGAAGATCAAAACACAATCCGGTCTTGTGGATAACGCTTATCTTGCAAAGGTTGCAGAACTGTCAAACAAGTACGGCGATGGTAAACTTGAGCTCACAAATCGTAAGAGCATTGAGATCCAGGGTGTCAAAAACGAAGATATTGATGACATAATGGCAGATGTATATGGAAATGGACTTATGACGATCGGCATGGGTTATGTTTCTGCCTGTCCGGGTAATGCATATTGTCCGGAAGGAGTTGTTGAGACTAAGGATTTTGCAAATGAATTGACACCTATGTTCGCACAGAAACTCACACCCCACAAGATGAAGATCGCTATAGCAGGATGTGCCAACAATTGTGTACGAGCTCATCGTCACGACATTGGTCTGTTGGGACAAATGCGTCCAAAGATCGATAATGAGAAATGTAACGGATGCGGAAGATGTATTGAATTGTGCAAGTTCAATGCGCTCTCGATCTCTGGTGGAAAGGCTGTGATCGACAGAGACCTGTGCGGCAATTGCGGATGGTGTGTGCGAGGATGTCCGCATGAAGCTGCTGTGGAAGATAAACTCGGCTATTCGGTCTGGATCGGCGGGAACGATGCCAGAAAACCAACTGATGGTATCCTTTTGAAGGAATTCTGCACAAAGGAGGAAATTCCACCACTGATCAATAAGATTGCCTCCACATTTGTTAAATACAGAACAAAACCTGGAAAGGAACGACTTGGCAACATCATTGAACTGGTCGGCGAAGGACAGTTTGTCAGGGAAGTTCTTAGCGAGTGAACTGCCTATAGTAAGGGAGGTATTCTCCTCCCTGTATGGGTATTGACCGGAAGGGCGTACAATTTAATCAGGGTATTATGTAACGCTTTTAATGTGCTATTGGTGCACCGATAAGATGAGATTGAAAATACTATATGACAACGAATCGGAAGATGGTTTTGTCAATAGATGGGGGTTTTCCTGTTTGGTAGAAACAGGAACAAGAACGATCATGTTCGATACCGGCTGGGATGGCAATATTCTACTTTACAACATGGAAAGATTTGGGGTTACTAAAGAGGATATTGATACAATTGTCATTTCACATGACCACTGGGATCATATGGGGGGCTTAACCCACATACTGCACCCGGATGTTAAAGTATATGTTCCCAATTCGTTTTCCAGGCAATTGAAGAACGAGATATCACAAAAGGCAGATGTGATAGAAACGACCGGACTTAAAATAATCGCTCCTGATGTGTATACTACTGGTGAATTGGGAGATAAAATAAAAGAGCAGGCCTTATTGTTGAAAATGAACCAGGGTATTGTGGTTGTTACAGGCTGTGCCCATCCGGGTCTGGAGAATTTCATTGATGCGGCTGCAGATTTAGGAGAGCCGTATGGAGTGATTGGAGGCTTTCATAAATTCAATAATTTCGAGTGTCTGAGAGATATTTCTATGATAATGCCCTGTCATTGTACCCGCTATAAAAATGAGATTAAAAAGTTATTTCCGGACCAGTATATGGAATGTAAGGCAGGACAGGCTATTGAGATTTGAACGGGTTATTGAGATCTAATTGAGAAGGTATGAACATGCCGTGTCACCTTAGAACCGTGGAATACCAACGAATTTATAGTAAAGAACAAAATATCTTTGACATATATCCTGAACACTTTGCGCTCTTTGCGTCCTTTGCGGTGTATGATTTAGGTCACCGCAAAGAGCGCGAAGTCCGCAAAGATAGTTTTAATTGTTTGGTTTTTGACTATGATGCAGTGAAGATAAGGAGTTTAATGCAGTGAAAACCCGTCTTGATTGTATATTTTGCATCCAGAGACAAGCACTCGATGCTGTAAGGTTGGTCACAAATGATGTGAAAGAGCAAGAGAGAATATTGAGATCGGTAATGGTCAATATATTAGAGATGAACTGGAACACCTGCCCACCTGATATTGCAGATGTTATGTACAATATTATAAGAAAAGAAAGCAAGGAAGATGATCCTTACAAGACTATAAAAAAGGAATGCAATGATATTGCACTGGGATTGTATCCGGAATTGAAAAAAATTGTGGACCGATCCGCTACACCGCTTTTAACAGCTGTGAGACTGGCTATCGCAGGAAATGTGATAGATTATGGAGTGGGACCAAATTTTGATATTGATAAAACCATTTCACGTGTACTGGAAAAGAAATTCAGGATAGACCACTTTACAGAATTCGTAAATAATCTAAAAGAATCTGAAAATCTTGTATATTTGACAGACAATGCAGGTGAAATTGTATTTGACAAGATACTGCTTGAGACAATTATGAGTGAATATAATTTCCGGAAAATTTTGTGTGGTGTGAAAATTACACCCTTCATCAATGATACCACCATGCAGGATGCTGTATATGTGGGAATTGACAAAATGGAGGGTGTAGAGATCGTAAATATTGAAGTGGATGAAAACAGGGTAGATCATTCAAGTAAAACATTCCCGGAAATTATTACACAAAGTAACATGATAATAAGTAAAGGACAGAGGAACTTCGAAGCTCTTCCGGATAACAAAAATATATTTTTTATGCTCTTAGCAAAATGTCCGATGATCGCAAAGGAACTGGGAGCAGAACAAGGAGATATTATTTTAAAAAGAGGTTCAGGATAATATGTATGCTTATGGTCCAGTTCCTTCCAGAAGGCTGGGGCGCTCATTAGGAGTAAGCCCGATCCCACATAAAACCTGTTCATACAACTGCATATACTGTCAATTGGGCCAGACAGGCAAGCTTCAGGTGAAGCGCGAAAGTTTCTATCCTAAAGAAGATATACTGTCTGACATTGGAAAAGTAATGAATTTTGCAAATGCAGATCACATTACATTTGTTGGAGATGGTGAACCTACTTTATGCAATGACCTTGGCTGGTTGATCAAATCGTGCAAACAACAATGGCAGATACCTGTGGCTGTGATCACGAACGGTTCTCTCTTCTTTATGGAGGATATAAGGCAGGACCTGAAAAGCAGCGATGTGGTACTTCCCACACTTGATGCCGGAAGTGAGGAAGTTTATAGAACACTTAACAGACCTCATGGCAGCATTGGATTTGAAGAAATGCTTCAGGGCCAGGTTGATTTCAGAAAGGAGTATCCAGGCAAGATATGGCTTGAGGTCATGCTGGTCAAGGGTGTGAATGATTCAGATGAATCCCTGCTGGAAATAAAAGATGCTATTGAGCAGGTAAAACCTGACCGTATCTACATTTCAGTTCCCATCCGACCGCCTGCAAAACCTGGTGTCAGGCCGCCCGAACCTGAGAGAATAATACGGGCTCATGAGATTTTAGGTACAATACTGGACCCACTGGACCTTACTGATCGCGAGTCAGGTGAATTTGGTCTTGATAATTTCACTGATCTCAGAACTACAATTATAGAAATATGCTCCCGTCATCCATTAAGGGAAGAACAGGCAAGAGATATTGATATGAGATTTTCCGGACCAGGGAGTATTGATACTATGCTGTCAGATGGAAGTCTGGTACGCGTGGAATATCAAAATGTATCCTATCTTTTGCCAGCAAATTTTATTAGAAAAAACAAGCAAAATGATTTGAGGTGATTAAAATAATAATATCTGTTGCAAGCGGTAAAGGTGGAACCGGTAAAACTACAATAGCAACGAACCTGGGACTCAGCATTGACAATGTGCAGTTGTTGGATTGTGATGTTGAAGAACCCGATTCCCACCTATTCCTGGATATTGATCTGGAAAAGGTTGAAGATGTATATCTGTCAGTTCCTGTGATAGATGAAGAAAAGTGCGACTTCTGCGGGAAATGTTCAAAATTTTGCCAGTACAATGCTATTGGTGTACTGCCTTCTAAAGTTCTTTTATTCCCACAGTTATGCCACGGTTGCGGAGGTTGTATGTTAGTGTGTCCAAAAGGAGCCATTACCGAAGAGAAGCGAATTATTGGCATAATCGAGGGAGGTACTTCAAGTGGAATTGAATTTTATCATGGAGTGTTAAATATCGGGGAACCTATGGCGACTCCGGTAATTAAAACCCTGAAAAAGAGGATATCTAAAGGAAAAAATGCAATCCTTGATTCATCACCTGGTGCTGCCTGCCCTGCCGTTGAAACCATAAGGGGCAGTGATTTTTGTCTGCTTGTTACAGAACCCACGCCCTTTGGCCTCTATGATCTGAAACTTGCAGTTGAAGTAGTGAAGCACTTAAATGTTCCCTTTGGAGTGGTTATAAACCGGGATGGTATCGGTGATGACAGGGTTGAACAATTCTGCACGGCAAGTAATATTCCTATCCTGATGAAGATCCCACAAAATGAAGATATTGCAAGGCTTTATTCAAACGGTAAACCCTTTGTCCTGGAAATGCCTGAATGGAAGGAAAAGTTTGCCCATCTCTTTGAGATTATCCAAAGTGAGGTTAGCACATGAAGCAGTTCACCATTATAAGTGGAAAGGGGGGTACCGGAAAAACCACCATTACTGCAGCTTTTGCCTCCCTGGCTGAAGATGCCGTACTGGCTGACTGTGACGTGGACGCTCCGGATCTGCATCTCATCCTCAAACCTGAGATCAAAGAAACTTTTGAATTTTCCGGATTGAAGATCGCTTCAAAAGATGAGGAAAAATGTACCGAATGCGGAAAGTGCAAAGAATATTGCAGGTTTGATGCTATTGATGATGATCTAAAACTTATTGACGAGAGATGTGAAGGATGCGGTGTATGTGAATATGTTTGTCCTGCCGATGCAATATACCTGGTTGACAGAAAATCCGGGTTTGCTTACCTTTCAAAAACCCGGTTCGGACCTATGTCGCATGCAGAGCTTAATACTGCTGAGGAAGCCACAGGAAAATTAATTTCCCTGGTCAGGAATAATGCCCGGATACTGGCTGACAAATATAACAAGGATCTAATTATCATAGACGGCCCACCCGGTATCGGCTGCCCTGTCATTGCTGCTATTTCAGGTGTTGATCTTGTATTGATCGTAACAGAGCCTACATTATCAGGTATTCATGACATGGAAAGAATACTTGGGGTGGCCGTGCATTTCAATATACCGGCAGTGGTTTGCATAAACAAATTCGATATAAATCCCGGTAATACACAACTCATCGAAAAGTACTGCACCGAAAATGGACTTGATGTTGTGGGCAAGATACCATATGATGAAACACCGACTGCGGCCATGATAAAGGAGATGACTGTAATTGAATTCTCGGACAATGAGTTTTCTAATAATATTAAAAAAATCTGGGAAAATATCAAGGGGAAACTGAAATGAACGCAAGGTGAAACCGAAATGACAGATCCAAACAATAAATCTGATTTTGATAAGATGATCGAAAAAATTCAAAATGAGGTATATGAGCAGGAGCGGATGGTTTTCTCAGAAAGAGTTATTAAGGAATATAATGATCCGAAAAATATCGGTGAAATTGTACAACCAGATGCTTTTGCAAGATTAACTGGCTGGTGTGGGGATACCATGGAGATATATCTGAAGATGGACTATGATATAATTGAAGATATATCATTTATGACAGACGGATGTGGAGCAACGATAGCTTGCGGGAGCATGCTTACATCTATGGTCAAAGGAAGATCTGTTGATGAGGTGAAAGCTATTACAGATAATGACCTGGTTACTGCCTTGGAAGGTCTCCCTGAAGAAAACCTGCATTGTGCACATCTTGCTATTATTACACTGGAAAAAGCGCTGGAAATATTAAAATAAACGGAGATTGTCAGATGCAATGTGCATTATGTGAACAAAAGAAGTGCAGCGAGGGAAAGGATTGTTCGACGATTAAGGCAGATGTTGAATATACTGGCAGGAACCTTGGATCAATGAAGATCTCGGCACAGATAGAATCCAGGTACTATATGGAAAAAACGAGATTGGAAGAACTTATTTTGTATGCCGTGGGAATGGGATATGAAAAACTGGGCATTGCATTTTGCATAGGTCTGGAGAAAGAGGCAAAGATCATACATGAGATCTTAGCACAGGATTTCGAGGTATTCTCAGTCTGCTGTAAGGTATGTGGAATTGATAAGGACAGTTATGGTCTTGAGAAACTGCATAATGGTGGTTTTGAAGCTGTGTGCAATCCGGTGGGTCAGGCACTGGTATTGAATAACGATAAGACTGACCTGAATATCATTCTCGGATTGTGCATTGGCCATGATATTCTCTTTACCAGTCACTCGCAGGCACCTGTAACCACACTTGCAGTAAAGGATAGGGTACTGGCCCATAATCCCCTGGGTGCGATATATTCCAATTATTATCTTAAACACAGGTTCAATGCCAAAGATTAGGATTTGGAACATCCCGGTTAGGCACATGATCCAAATACCATCCGAAATTTTAACCTGGTCTTCTCAACTCTATATTGGACCACTGCACAGACATGGGTAGAATAGATATTTCATAATTATCGCTATCAGTGTCACCTCAAAATGGATTTGTTATATAGATTAATATTAATCATGAAATACGTAACACAATGGTTATATAATATCAACAAGAATCGCATGCTATGAACTCTAATAATATAGAGAAATCTGTGATTGAAAATGCTGTTCGGTTCCACGGGCACCAGTGCCCCGGGCTTGCAGTTGGAATACGGGTCTCTGAAGTGGTGTTGCAGGAACTTGGAAAACCTTCCAGGGACGAAGAGATGGTCGCAATTGTTGAAAACGACTCTTGTGGTGTGGATGCTATCCAGTTACTCACAGGATGTACGTTTGGAAAAGGAAACCTGGTATTCAATGATTTTGGAAAATCGGTTTATACGTTCATAAACCGTGAAACCAACAAAGCATTAAGAATATCCATCAAGAAAGATGCTTATGATACAGACGAAGAACATCGCGATCTCTTTGCAAAAGTAAGGAACAAAACGGCAAGTGAATCCGAAAGAGAGTTGTTTACACAAAAACACATTAAAAAAAGTAATGAGATACTTGATCTACCTGAAGACAAGCTCATAACCATCGAACAAGTGGAACCGGAATCAGTCCAAAAAGCACGTATCCATGAATCACTGGATTGCGTTGTGTGCAATGAAGCAGTGATGGAAACAAGAGTCAGACTTCTAAACGGTGAAGCTCATTGCATTCCATGTTTTGAGGAGTTGACAGGAAACAATTCCTGAATAGATTTGAACCGGATGGATATAAAATGACCAATCTTAAAAATACACTGATAATATCCTTAATCATATTTTCATTTATATTGACACCTGTAATATGTGCTGCTGCAGAAAATGAGTTACGGATAGCTGATAATACCGGTGATTGGGGACATCCGTCCCCATATCTGGCTTATGGGAGAGGACCCGGGTATTTGAGAATGCATTTCATTTTTGATACTCTTGTGTGGAAAGATGAAACCTCTGACCTGATCCCTTTGCTGGCAGAAGATTGGGAATATATTCCGGAAGAGGAAGTGTACATCTTCAATCTTGTCAATAATGCTAAATGGCATGATGGGGAGCCTGTAACAGCAAATGATGTCGCCTTTACCATTGCTTACATGAAGGAGCATCCTTATGGCTGGGTCATGCTTGACAGCGTTGACCGGGCTGAAGCAGTTGATGAGCATACTGTAAAGATCTATATGAGCGGTCCGTATGCGCCTTTCATGGAGGATATCGGTGGCACGATGCCGATCCTGCCGGAACATATATGGAAGGATGTCGTGAATCCGATGGATTATGTAGAAACCGGAGCATTCATAGGATGCGGTCCATTCAAATATGTTGATTTTAGCAAGGAGCATGGCACATACAAATATGAAGCATTTGATGAATATTATCTTGGTAAACCGAATGTTGACCAGTTGATCTATGTAAAAACAGGCGATACCCAGATGGCACTGCAGCTCGGTGAGGCAGACTTAGCTTCAATAAAACCAGAGATGGCTGAAACTTTTACAGAGGAAGGTTTTGTCGTCATAGCAGGTCCGCATTACTGGAACAAGAAATTGATGATCAACCATAACAAGGAGCCTCTCGACAGTGTTGTGTTCAGGCAGGCACTGGCTTATGCGATCGACCAGGACGAATTCGTGGATAAATCACTTAGAGGACATGGGAAACCTGCCAGTCACGGGCTGATCTCATCAGAGAGCCAGTGGGCAAATCCTGATGTTTTGGATTACCCATACAATCCTGATAAAGCAAAGGAAATGATCACATCGCTCGGCTATGAATTGGAAGACGGTGTTTTCACTAAAAATGGAAAAGCCTTGAAACTTGAAGTACTTGTTTCGATGATCGGCACTGGGGGACAGTCTATGCCTGACAGGGATGGTGAAATATTGAAGAACCAGCTCGAAAAGGTGGGTATACAGATAGAACTGATATCTCTTGAAACGAAGATCGTCGATCAAAAAGTGATCAACTGGGATTTCGACCTTGCAATCTCCGGACACGGTGGTATTGGCGGCGATCCGAAGATCCTTTATGAGAAGGTCATACAGGTCCCGGGAACAAAAGCGAGTCCGAATACTGCAAGATATAATAAGAGTGAGGAGTTAAACAGTCTGCTTGATGACCTGGTGCATGAGATGGACCCGGTAAAAAGACAGGAAGCTGTATTTAAAGCCCAGAATGTCTATGCAAGGGAACTTCCGGCAATATCACTATATTACCCGACATGGTATTATGCCTATAACCCTGATGCTGGAGTGGAGTGGTTCTACACGATAGGAGGGGTCTCCAAAGGTATCCCGATCCCACAGAACAAGATCGCCTTGATGAGGTCGAACGCACAAGGGGAGGGGGGAATCGAACAAACTGCTATGCAGACCACAGATAATGCACAGGATACACCTATGATGCCATTTTTAGGGGTGTTTGCGATTCTTGCCGCATTCTTCATAAAAAGGTCTGGAAGGAAGCCGTAACATATGAAGTGGAACAGGAAAGTGAAGATGGTAACAGTTTACCTGTTTACCATCCTTTTCCTTGTTTTTCTCAATTTTTTACTTCCGCGCCTCCTCCCGGGTGATGCGATACTCGCGATGTATAGTGGTTCGGAGATACTGGTCACTGATGAACTGTACAATGAACTTATCAAACTCCATGGGCTTGACAGACCACTACATGAGCAATTTATTACATATCTCACACAGCTCGCACATGGAGATCTTGGATATTCCTATATGTATCATGCATCCACGACCGATCTTATATTGGATGCACTGCCCTGGACAATACTGCTTATATGCACGTCGTTCATCCTGTCAGCCGTTGTCGGGATCATACTCGGTGTGGAGAGTGCATGGAGACGAGGCGGAAAAATCGATAGGTGGCTACTCACTTCAATGCTGTTGATCGATGGGATCCCGTCCCTTGTAATTGGTATCCTGTTTCTTACGGTATTCAGTTTGTACTTTGAATGGTTCCCGACCGCAGGTGCAATAACACCCTACTCGAATGCTCAGGGTATTGCACACATCAGTGATGTCCTGATGCATCTGGTACTGCCGCTTGCAACACTTACACTGTCACAGATACCTGGTGATTATCTCTTGATCAGGAACAGCATGGTACTCACGATACGTGAGCCATTTATACTCACGGCTCGTGCAAAAGGTCTCAAAGATCGTAAAATAAGGTATTGTCATGCAGCAAGGAATGCGATCCTTCCGTTTTTCACGCGTATTGGTGTCAGAATTGCATTTGTGATAACAGGGGTGCTTTTTATTGAAACGATCTTTGCATATCCAGGACTCGGGCTTTTGACATATAAAGCAATATCGAATCAAGACCTGCCACTTATTCAGGCGATCCTTACGGTCTCGGTTCTTATTGTACTTCTGACCAATATTCTTGTTGACATATTTTACAAAAAGATCGATCCGAGGATTGAATATGCATTTTAGGTTTTTCAAGGAATTTAAAAGAAACAAGATAGGGATCATAGGGCTTACAATACTGTTGTTCCTATCCGCAGCAGCAGTCTTTGCCCCGATCCTTGCACCTCATGATCCATGGGATTATTCTTTCATGTATTTACAGCAGCCATCAATGGACCATCTACTGGGAACCAACGACATAGGCTATGACATATTAAGCGAATTACTCTGGTCACTCAGGACATCGATACTTTTTGGAGTCTCTGTTGCAGCCATAGCGTGCACGATCGGTACTTTGGTTGGGGTTTCTGCTGCACTGGTCGGCGGGACATACGATGTTATTGTCATGAGGATCGCAGATTCACTGCTTGCAATACCTACGATCCTGGTTTTGATCCTTATCGCAGCATACTTCAAGCCCTCTGTTTTCATTTTGATCATTACATTATCACTTATCATATGGCCGACCACTGCAAGAGGGATTCGTGCCCAAACATTCTCACTTAAGACAAAACTCCATATAAAAGCAGCAAAGAATATGGGTGCATCGACATTCTATATCATGCACAAACATATCATGCCAGAACTTTTTCCGCTTTGTGCGATGGGGTTTGTTACAAAGACAAGGATCGCAGTATTCATGGAAGCCGGACTTTCATTTCTTGGAATATTCGACCCGACCGTAAAAAGTCTTGGGATCATGATAAGTTATGCAACTCATTTCCTGTATATGGATGTCTGGTTCAACTGGCTGATGCCACCGGTTCTTTCACTCTCACTGATCATCATATCACTTGCTTTTATATCATATGCAATAGAGGAGATCTTTGACCCAAGACTCAGGAGTAATCATGACACTCAAATTTAAGGACTTAACTGTAAAATACACAATGTTCGACACATTGAAAGATGGTGGTGGTGATATTAACATCAACTCCAACACTAACATTAACACTAACTCCAAAACTAACACCAACAACAACTCCAACTCCAACGCTAACACCGACACTAACACCGACACTAACACCATTACTGCGCTGGATAACATCTCCCTTGAGATCAATAAAGGGGAGTGTGTTGCTGTCATAGGTGAGTCGGGTTCGGGAAAATCCACACTTGTGCTTGCATCAATGAAACTGCTGGCTTCCAACGCTTTAATGTCAGGACAGATATTCCTTGATGATGTCGATATTTCAGATATGACCGATAAAGAGATGGAACAGTTAAGGTGGAACAAGATCTCGATCGTGTTCCAGAATTATGGGGATGTATTGAATCCGGTTCACAGGATCATTGACCAGGTTGCCGAACCACTAATCAAGAACGGGGAATCCCGTAGTGTTGCGCTGGAAATGTCCGGAAAAATGCTTGACCACCTGAAGATCAAAACTGGTAGGGATGTACTATTCCCCCATCAGATAAGTGCCGGAGAGAGGCAGCGGGTTCTGATGGCTATGGCATTGATCACTGATCCTGATATTCTTGTGCTGGATGAACCGGTTTCATCAGTGGATGCGATCACAAAATCCTATCTTGCAAAGGTAATAAAACAACAGGTGAATGCAGGCAAAGCGGTGCTTTTGATCACCCATGACCTATCTTTTGCACATCTTTGCTCTGATCGTATCGCTGTGCTATATTCAGGTATGATCCTTGAATTACTGCCATCCCAAAAACTGCTGGATGCACCGTGCCACCCGTACACCCGTGCACTTGTGCGCTCATTTCCGATGATGGAGCGTGCAAAAGACCTTGCGGGTGTGAGGGGGGCTCCGCCATCAAAGATATCTGGTGCAACACGTGGATGTATTTTCCAGCAAAGATGTACACAGTCCATTGATATATGTTCTCAAAAGCAGCCGCAGGCAATGTCAATAGATGGAAGTAATGGAGATGGGGATGGAAGTTACGTTGTCTGCCATCGTGGAGGCATAGCGACGATGGTATGTGTGAATAACATTTCAAAATCTTATGGAGATATAGAGGTTCTCAAGGATATTTCCATCACACTTGATGAAGGCGAAATACTGGCACTTGTGGGAGAGACCGGATCAGGAAAGACCACACTTGCATATCTTACTGCAGGTACGATCAAGCCGGATGGCGGAAAGATCGTCTTTCGGGGGCAGGAAGTGGGAACGATTGACAAAAAAGAGTTTTTCAGGACTGTTGGTATTATTTACCAGTCCCCTAAGGACTCGATCAGCCACAGGTTTACTGTTTTGGAAGCGATCGCCGAACCTCTGCGGATACATGGGTTATTTGATGATAGTTCAGTACAGCGGATCAAGGATGCTTTGAATGAAGTGCAGTTGCCGGATGAAGATTATTTTATGCAAAAATATCCGCATGAACTGAGTGGCGGTGAATTGCAGCGTGTAGCTATTGCGCGGGCACTTATACTTGAGCCTGACCTGCTTATTGCAGATGAGTCCACGTCTTTCCTTGATCCGAGTGTCCAGGCAAAGATATTGAAACTTTTACTTGACCTTCAGAATAACCGTGGTATTTCCATGTTATTTGTTATGCATGACATCGGGGTTGCACGCAAGGTAAGTGACCGGATCGCAGTTTTACATAATGGCATGATCGTAGAGAACGGTCCGTCACACAGGGTTATTTCGAACCCGCAGCATTTCTACACGAAACTTTTGATCGATGCGTCAAAGGGTAATGAAATTGAATAAAGAATCTCCAAAATATTGTGTTGGTTGCGACTTCT
>JAUWRA010000152.1 GCA_030610815.1 Methanosarcinales archaeon | reverse complement strand
AAGTCATTCGAAAAAGAAACCTAAACTTGTAAATGCAGTCGAGTTATTTCAATTTTATTGGAATTTTATGGATCGGTTGCCGAAAAGGGGCACACCGGCAATGATTGAGAATTTGACAGATCATCAATGGAGTTGGGAGGAATTTTTTTTATTTTCCATTAAGTATTCTAAATTTGGACAGTGCCTATGAACGATATGCTTTCAAAATAGTACTCAAAATATCAGTAGATTAAAGGGTCAATAACCATTTCTATATCCTGTTGGGAAATGAAACAGACCAGATTAAAATACTCACCCCATCACTTCCCTTCTTAACAGCACATATGCCAGCCCCAGCCCGGCTATGCCGTAACCCAGTAGTGGCATCAGGTGCCCTGCCAGTACATCGAACCCCTGCTGGTATATGAGTACCGCATCCAGCGCCCGTATACCCATGGTGATAGGCAGGACATTACCCAGCCATGCCATAAGCGGCGGCATGGTCTCGAATGGAAAGAACATACCGCACAAGAACAGCATTGGAATGCTCAGCACCAGGGACATCAGCATTGCCGTGTTCTCTGAATCGGCCAGCATGGCCAGCGCCATCCCGATACCGATAAATGATGCCGAATATACCAGTATCACCAGGAACAGCGCTCCCCACTGGGATACAGGGATGAGCACGCCATATAACAGGAATGCCACGATGATCATGATAATACCCTGCAGCAGGGCAATGATTATCAGCGCAAAGGTCTTGGCAAAGATAAACTCCCCAAGGCTCAGGGGTGTGAGCAGTGTGCGTACCAGGGTCTTCTGGGTCCTCTCCTGGATTATGGTTATGGATGCCAGCATGAACGATATGAACATCAGCACAATGGATATAATGCCAGGCATTAAAAAATCAAGCTGGGACTTATCCACGAACACCTTTTCCATTTCCATTGTTACAGGAGCGGCAATAGTAGTGGGCGATTTCGTTGTAATCTCATTGATCACTCCCTTGGTCCTTTCGATCTCTGATACCAGCGAAGCCGTGCTGTTAGCCATGCCAGTGGAAAGTTTTTCCAGCTGCTGTGAGGTATTTGCCGATTGGTCTTTCACATCCTCCAGGGTAGTCACAACATTCTTAATATCAGCAATATTCTCACTGATATTGGATATCTCAAGGGTATAGTTGTTGATGGACACCTGCATTTTCTGGAGGCGGGCATCTGTTAGGTTCAGTTTATCATGCAGTTGTGCACTGGTCAGTGCCACATTATCAAGGCTGTTGTACAGCGATATCACAGGTGCAGTGTGCTCCTGCAGCAGACTTCTGGTATTCTGGATCTGCTGGATAGTGCCTGCCAGTGTGATGCACTGCGGCTGTGACGGGTCGACGGTGCATGTGAGGTCATAGGTCTGCTGCAAACCGGTTTGAAGGTCCAGTAGTGCGGCATCGGTGGCATCGATATCATCTACCACTACTTTCAGTTCATCCCTTAACAGGGCAGCATCATTGTAGATGGAACTCACATTCTCATCCAGCTGCCTGATCTCCAGGCGGCTTTCATTAATGTCGGCAGCGGTCTGGTTCAGGTCAATCTTCATCTGCTGCAGGGTCTGTTCCATCTCGGCCACCGAAGCATTCAGGCTGGTCGCATTGAGCTCATCAAGTGCAGATATCACTTCCTGGGTACTGCTGTTAAGTGAAATAATACTGCTGTTAATTGCAATGACCCCTTCCTGCAAGGGGTCCAGTTTAGCCTCCATTTGGGCCAGTTCTTCCCAGAGCCGGCTGAGAAATCCGAGGGTAAGTTCGTAGGACATCTTCTCAGTGATGGTTATGAACACTGTGGATATGACCGGAGCAATCAGGACCCTGGAATTGTCAATATACAATTTCATTGCCTGGGTCTCATCCATGGGTATGAAGATACCTGCACTGTATTTCCCGGTCCTTACACCCTCTTCGATAACAGCAGGGTCGGTTGTGTTCTCCTTAGTGATTAAAAACATCTGGCTGTCGTTCAGTTCCTGGATTATTTCCTCGCCCAGTTCCGACCCACCGCCGACACCCAGCCTGATATTCTTAAGGCCCTGGTCAGAACCGCCTGTGAACATCGACCCTATCAATATCATGATAAGTATGGGTGTCAGGAAGATCAGCAATACTGTCTTGCGGTGACGGATATATATCTTCAGGTCTTTTTTGATAACAGAGGTTATGGTCAATGCCATTCCTCCTTAGCAAAATGAATGAACACATCTTCCAGGCTGGGTCTGTTTGATTCCACATTAATGATAGTTTCGCCTGAGGATTCAAATATGTTAATGACCTGCTGCAGTGCCTGCTCATCCTTTAGTGTGATCTTTAATCCTTTTTCATTGATCCCCCCGGAGGAAACACTGTCTGGAAAATCCGGTCTATCTATTATTGATCGGTAGTTGCCAGGTGTACTTGTGATCTGGATGACCCGTTCACCTATCAAACCTTTCAGTTCCTCTGGCTCCCCTTCTACAATGATATTGCCCCTGTGCATGATCAATATCCTGCTGCACAGCAGATCCGCCTCCTCCATATAATGGGTGGTTATCAGTATGGTTGTGCCTTCCCGGTTCACTTCCCTGATCGTATCCCACAATGCTCTTCTGGATACCGGGTCAAGTCCGACACTTGGTTCGTCCAGTATCAGCACTTCAGGTTTGTGTATCAGCGCACAGGCAATGTTAAGCCTGGTCTTCATGCCGCCGGACAGGGTGCTGGCGCGGCTGGAGCTCTTCTCGGTAAGCCGGAGCATATCTAAAATCCGGTGACTCCTCTTTTTTATATCAATGACTGCAACGCCGTATAGTGAACCGAAATACCTGAGGTTCTCTGTCACAGTGAGTTCGTCATAGAAACTGTTCTCCTGGGGCACCACTCCAATAATGGAAAGCACGTCCTTTTTATCAGATACCACATCAAGCCCTGATATGAATGCTGAGCCTGTAGTCGGCCGCATCTGGCATGAAAGTACTTTTATCAGCGTGGACTTGCCAGCTCCGTTGGGTCCGAGTAGCCCGAATATGGTTCCTTTTTCAATATCCAGGGAAACATCATTCAAGGCCTTGAATTCCCCGAATGTCCTGGATATCTTTTTTATTTCGATTATTTTCTCCATGGCTCCCCTACACAGCCTAAATTTAACAATTCAACAATGTTTACAATAGGTAATTAAACTTTTGGATTGAAAAAATAGTTTCACTTCTACCCAGGTGGGCATATCAAGTGTGTAAATCGGTTTTACACTGTGATTTGAAAAAAAGGAGGGGGTGGGTGCCAAAAAACCGGCCCCTACCAGTTCAGTACTTGCCTATTCAGTATCTACCTATTCAATACTTACCATTTCAGTACTTACCAATTCAGTATTTGCCTTCTCAATAGCAATAACTTCGACTTCGAATGTCAGAGTCTTACCAGCCAGGAAATGGTTACTGTCCAGTATTATGTCAGTCTCGTTGAAATGTATCTGGACAGGCACCTGCTGGGGTCCGAACATAGTCTGTTCTGTGATATAGATAGTAGTATCAGGAACCGGGTTATGCTGCAGGGTTATATTGGTCTCGGTAACCTCAAGTACGGTGCTGTTCCAGGGAGATTCCGGGAACTGGATGATATCACCCACTTCAACATTATGTCTTATAACGATATGACTTGAGTTCACTTCTATAACTTCATCCGGCCACAGTGCTTGTCCCCCCTCTATCATGTCCCCGACCTCCATATCATAGGACAGTTTGACAGTATCGCCGATTTCAATAATTGTCAGATTGATAGGACTATCAGGTACAGTGACTGTATCGCCCACATCATTTTCAGTACCGAATGTCATGTTGAACTGGATTCCAGGAACCTCAATTTCCCTTTCAAATGTTTGGGTGGCAGATATATCATCTAGCTGGGGAACAACATCTATTTTTGTGGGATCCGTTGGTCCATAGCCATTCTCGGGTGCTATAGTGAGCGTTTTAATTTCCCCCTCTTTCATATCCAACAGTCCGTCCTCAAAACCTTTTATAACTCTATTTGCTCCCATTACCACCATAAGTGGCTGATATGACTTTCCCTCCTGGTAGACATCTGCACTCTTAGCAACTTCAGGGTCTGATGTATCAAAAACTGTACCGTCAGGCAGCTTGCCAGTATAATCCACTTGAACAATGTCACCCATTCCCACAACTGTACTGCCATCCATACTTGTAATGAGCAGTATCCCAACCAGGATGGCTGCCAGTGCAACGATTCCAATGTAATATTTAGTATCTTCTTTTTCAGCTTTCATGCTTTTTCCTCACACATTAATGATTGAAATGGCGCATACCTGTGAACGCCAGCGATACGCCAAGCCGGTTTGCAGTGGCAATGACCTCATCGTCCCTTATACTGCCGCCAGGGGACACGATATACCTGATATCATGTTCTGAAGAATGAATAATACTATCGTCAAAGGGGAAGAAGGCATCTGATGACAGCACGGTTTCAGACATCACATTTTTAAGGTATTGCTCAAAAGGTACATCCGGCTTTTCCCTTTCATAGATGATCTCAAGATTCTCCCTGGTTTTGGTCACAGCCAGTTTCCGGATGGAATCCACCCTGTTGGGTTGCCCCGCACCCATACCCAGCACCATGTACCGTCCCGGTGAATACTCCCATGCCACAATGACAGAATTGGATTTGGTCCGCTTGCATGCCACCATTGAGAACTCTGCCAGTCCCAGTTTGGATTCAGGGAAGGAATGTTCTGTCACCACATCCCATTTCTCGAACACGCCGATATTCCTGGATTGCTGGAGCATTCCCCCCACAATGTTGGTAAGCTTGCTCTCCACTTTAATACCCTGGCGCATCTCAGGCAGTTCCAGGATACGCAGGTCCTTGCTTTTCTGCTTTAAGAACTCTATTGCATCAGGTTCAAAACCCGGAGCTAAGACTACTTCAACAAACCTGCCCTTCATGAATTGTGCGGTTTCCAGGTCAATTGTATGGTTCATGCAAATGATACTGCCGAATGCAGATACGGGGTCGCCGTCCCAGGCTGCTGACAGAGCATCATGCAGGGTATCACCTGTAGCAAGTCCGCAGGGGTTGTTGTGTTTGACCACGCAGGCGGCCGGGTCATCGCCCAGTTCCATTATGGTCTGCATTGCATTATCCGTATCAACGTAATTATTATAGGACATCTCCTTGCCGTGATGCTGCACTGCCTTTGACAGGGCAGCTCCCTCAACTCCGGGCTCTTTATAGAATTTGGCCCACTGGTGCCAGTTCTCTCCATAGCGTAATGTCTGCCCTGAAGTGTACTTGAGCCTAAGGATATCCTCGCCTCCCAGTTCACGGCTGAGGTAGGTGTCTATGGCTGCATCGTAATCTGCGGTGTGCCTGAATGCCTTGACTGCCATTGCCTCCTTTGTGGGAAGTGAAACTTCACCGTCTGCCTGGAGTTCGGCTATGATTTGGGAATAGTCATCCGGCTCAGTGATAATTGTCACATATTTGTAGTTCTTGGCAGAGGCCCTGACAAGTGTTGGCCCGCCAATGTCGATATTCTCAATGGCTTCCTCCAGGGTCACATCTTTTTTCGCTACTGTCTCACTGAAAGGATACAAATTGACAGCTACCAGGTCGATAAATTGTATATCCTGTT
>JAUWRA010000041.1 GCA_030610815.1 Methanosarcinales archaeon | reverse complement strand
TTACGGAGCTCCTCTTGAAGAGATACAGGAGGCTGTGGTGGCAGCAGGACAACTTGGCTACCGTCAACTTATCTCCATTGCCAGCATGGAATCAATTGATGATATTAAGGTTGCTCTTGAAAATACCCCATACCATTCTGCAATTTCCGATTACCAGGGCGGAATGCTGTCAACTGTCGAGAACAATCTGGATAAGTTATATTATTCCAGATTACTTTCTTCAGTGGGCAAATCCAAAGGTGAAAGGTTAAGCCTGAAATTCATCAGGACCGAAATTGACCTTAAAAACCTTAAAACTCTTTTCAGGACTAAAAAGGCAGACCTTTCCAAGGATGATATAATGGAACTGTTAATATCTGGCGGAGCTGAACTGAAAGATGGAGATCTACGTCGTCTGGTCTCTCTTTCATGGGCTGATTTCATTAAAAGCCAGGAAGATTATTCATATTGGTCTGCGCTTTCAGAAGTGATCAGTGAAGATATGCCCTCCCTTATGGATGTGGAAGCAGAACTGGACAAATATGCAATGAAATATTCATCAGAAGTATCGCATTATTATCCACTATCCATTTTACCTATTTTTGATTATATAATCAGGAAGAATAATGAAATAAACAATCTTAGAACGATAGCCAGAGGCAAAGAATCTGCATTGTCTGATGATATCATAAAGAAACACCTGGTGATGTGATATGGAGATAGCAGTAATTGGAAGCAGTGAATTTACTCTTGGCTTCAGACTTGCCGGTATAAGAAATATCCATGAAACAAACGGAAAGGATGATCTTATACCTGTTATTCAGAATGTACTTAACGACAGGGAAATAGGAGTATTGGTTATCCACAACGATGATCTGGCCAGTTTACCTGAGAATTTCCAGAATATGCTGGATGAACTGGTTACGCCCACGACAATTGCACTGGGCGGTGCTGGTGAAAGTTCAAATTTAAGAGATAAAATAAAACAAGCAGTAGGTGTTGATCTGTGGAAATGAAAGGAGAGATTTATAGAATATCAGGACCAGTGGTCACAATCCAGGGAATCAATACCCGGATGTTTGATGTGGTCAAAGTAGGACATGAACGTCTGATGGGAGAGGTTATCGGAATCGAGGGGGATCGGTCCATTGTCCAGGTCTATGAAGAGACGGCAGGTATCAGGCCCGGAGAACCTGTAGAGAATACGGGTATGCCACTTTCCGTTCAACTTGGACCTGGCCTTCTTGAGAGTATATATGATGGGATACAGCGTCCTTTGCCCCTTCTTAGGGAAAAAATGGGGGATTTTATCGAGAGGGGAGTTATGGCAGATGGCCTGGATCAGGAGAAACTCTGGGAATTCAAATCTACTGCCAAAGCAGGAGATGCGGTTTCCGGCGGCGATGTGATCGGGACTGTCCAGGAGACCATTAATGTGGAACACCGTATAATGGTCCCGCCCAATGTATCAGGTACTATTGATGAGATCAAGGACGGGAAGTTTAAAGTAGCTGATACGATTTGCACATTGACCGACGGTACAAAACTTCAGATGATGCAGAAATGGCCTGTCAGGATGCCCAGGCCGGTGAACAAGAAATTAACGCCGAATACCCCGCTTATCACGGGTCAGCGAATTCTTGATGGACTGTTCCCTGTGGCCAAAGGCGGTACAGCAGCTATCCCGGGTCCATTCGGTAGCGGTAAGACCGTCACCCAGCAGCAGCTTGCAAAATGGAGCGATACCGAGATCGTGGTCTATATCGGCTGTGGTGAAAGAGGTAACGAGATGGCTGATGTGCTTACTGAGTTCCCTGAACTGGAAGACCCGAAGACCGGCCGGCCCCTGATGGAGCGGACCGTGCTTATCGCCAACACAAGTAATATGCCTGTGGCAGCCAGGGAAGCCAGTGTATATACCGGCATCACTATTGCCGAATATTACAGGGACATGGGATACGATGTATCACTGATGGCTGACAGTACCAGCAGGTGGGCAGAAGCCATGCGGGAGATCTCATCCAGGCTGGAAGAAATGCCGGGCGAGGAAGGTTATCCTGCATACCTGTCAGCTCGGTTGAGTGAGTTCTACGAACGGGCAGGCAGGGTGGAGTCACTTTCAGGGCTTGACGGTTCCATTACTATCATCGGTGCGGTCTCACCACCGGGTGGTGACTTCTCAGAACCGGTCACGCAGAATACGCTGCGTATTGTCAAGGTGTTCTGGGCACTGGATGCAAAGCTGGCCCAGAGGCGGCATTTCCCGTCTATTAACTGGCTGAGCAGTTACAGTCTGTACACTAAGGGACTGACTGATTGGTATAATGATAATGTATCCCCTGACTGGGTAAAACTAAGGGATAATGCCATGGACCTGCTCCAGCAGGAAGCAGAATTACAGGAGATCGTACAACTGGTTGGTTCGGATGCACTGCCTCCTGACCAGCAATTGACTCTGGAGATCACAAGGATGATCAGGGAGATATTCCTGCAGCAGAATGCTTTCCACCCCGTTGATACCTTTTGTCCCATGGACAGGCAGTACAAGCTTCTTGACACTATCCAGAAATTTGCAGATAAGGCAAATGCGGCACTTGATTCCGGTGTTACGATGCAGGACATTGTCAAACTGGAATCCAAGGATGAACTTGGAAAGGTAAGGTTTGATGAAGATTTCGACGGTGCGCTTAAAAAGGTCATAAAAAAGATGGAAGATGAGTTCGATTCCCTGAAGAGCGAGGACTATGCCGCCACAATAACTACAGAGGAGGCTGAGTAAATTGACTAAGGAATACAAGACTATCACAAAGATCTCAGGACCGCTTATTTTCCTGGAAAAGACCGAACCTGTAAGTTATGGTGAACTGGTAAATATCAACCTGCCTGACGGTTCTACAAAGAGGGGACAGGTACTGGATACTTCACATGATAAAGTTGTCGTGCAGGTTTTCGAGGGCACAGGCGGCCTGAACAGGGAAAGCGGTGTCAGGTTCACGGGGGAGACCATTAAACTGGCCGTGTCCTCTGATATGTTAGGCAGGATACTTTCAGGAAGTGGCGACCCTCTGGACGGCGGCCCCCGTATCATTCCCGAGGACAGGCTGGACATCAACGGTGCAGCTATTAATCCATATTCCCGGTTGCCTCCCGAAGATTTTATCCAGACAGGAATCAGTACCATTGATGGTACAAATACATTGGTAAGGGGACAGAAGCTACCTATTTTCTCTGGTTCAGGTCTGCCCCATAATGAGATTGCCCTGCAGATCGCAAGACAGGCTAAAGTGCCAGGCAGTGAAGAGGACTTTGCTGTGGTCTTTGCGGCAATGGGTATCACCAATGAGGAAGCCCAGTATTTCATGGCCGATTTCGAGAGGACAGGTGCCCTTGAGCGGGCAGTGGTTTTCCTGAACCTGGCAAATGACCCGGCTGTAGAGAGGTTGATCACTCCGAGGATGGCACTTACAGCAGCCGAATACCTGGCATACGAACATGATATGCATGTGCTGGTGATCCTGACCGATATTACCAACTATTGTGAAGCACTCAGACAGATGGGAGCAGCCAGGGAAGAAGTACCTGGCAGGCGTGGTTATCCCGGTTACATGTACACTGACCTTGCCAGTTTGTATGAAAGGGCAGGCGTGGTAAAGGGCAGGAAGGGATCAGTGACACAGTTCAGTATCCTGAGCATGCCCGGTGATGATATCACCCACCCGATTCCTGACCTTAGCGGTTATATTACCGAAGGCCAGATAGTCATTTCAAGGGAACTTCATATGAAGGGCATATATCCACCTATCAATGTGCTGCCGTCACTGAGCAGGCTGATGAACAGCGGTATCGGCGAAGGTCACACCAGGGACGATCATAAGGCTGTATCTGACCAGTTGTATGCGGCTTATGCTGAAGGTAAGGACCTGCGCGGCCTGGTGGCCATTGTGGGCAAGGATGCACTGTCAGACAGGGATAAGAAACTGCTGGAATTTGCTGATATGTTCGAGGACAGGTTTGTCAGGCAGGGTATGGACGAGGACAGGGATATCGAGACCACACTCACCATCGGATGGGAATTGCTTGCAGAACTCCCTGAGTCGATGCTGACCAGGATCGATAACAAGTTCATAGAGAAATACCATCCGGCCCATAAGAAATAGAACTGGATCTTTGGAGGATTAGACTTTGGCTATACAGGATGTTAAACCCACACGTTCAGAACTTATCGATCTGAAAAAGAAGATCAAGCTCTCCGAGGGTGGACATAAATTGCTCAAGATGAAACGTGATGGGTTGATTCTGGAATTCTTTGAGATACTGGAGAAAGCAAAGAGTATCAGGGCAGAGCTTGATGTCCAGTTCGATGTATCAATGGAAAAGGTCAATATTGCCAAGTCAGTGGAAGGTATTGTGACTATAAAATCCACTGCTTTTTCTTTTAAGGACACACCATCCCTGGAAGTCCAGAGCAAGAACGTAATGGGCGTGGTTGTGCCCAAGATCGAGTCAAGCAGTGTAAGGAAGCATATCAATGATCGTGGATACGGTATCATCGGCACCAGCAGTAGGATCGATGAGGCAGTCGATGCCTACGAGGTGCTGGTTGAAAAGATCATTCTGGCTGCCGAGATCGAGACCACTATCAAGAAACTGCTGGATGAGATCGAGAAGACCAAGCGCAGGGTCAATGCACTTGAGTTCAAGGTTATTCCTGAATTAACTGAAGCAAGGGATTTTATCATACTCAGGCTGGATGAGATGGAGAGGGAGAACATCTTCAGGCTCAAACGCATCAAAGGATAGATATACTGTGCGACACATCAGGCGTTAGGATGTCGTTAACGGATAAGTTGATTGAGAAGTTGAACGAGCCTGAAACAAAGGCTTATATTCTTCGTTATTTTTGGATCATCTCACTGATGATGCTGGTGCTGGGGTATAGCATAATGGCTTATGTTCTATTTTATTAGGCTCTTATTAGGTATGTACAGCTTATATTGCGCAGGTGTTTTTCTAAATTCCAAAATGACCGATAGGGGGCATCCGGATGGAGAGGAGGTGAAATGGGGCGGCTGGAAAGCCGAAGAATAGAAGGGGGCTGGGTATCATTTATTGGCTCACCACAAAAAGCATAGTGCAGCGCATCATGAGTCTCTGTGTCCTCTGTGCTCTCGTTGGTTAAATTTATTTTTCACTCAGGCGCATAACGAAAGGAGACACTGGAACAGATTAAGAAAGGGTTAATGAATGAACTGCTGACTGGGAGGAAGAAGATAAAGATTGGATAGTTTCATATTCCTATCTGGCCAATAGGATTATGGTGTTTAGATGAGAACAAAAGTTGCAAGACGACATCAGATTACGATTCCTGAAAAGATACGGAAAAAGGCAGGGATTTCTGTAGGTGATATTTTAGAAATATCTTAGAGCACGGGAAAATCCAGGTAGAAAAAGTAGATGAAAGCTGGGATAAGGTCATGAAAGAGACAAAGGGTGTATGGGAAAAACATCCTCAATTCAAAGAAATGGATGATGCAGTCGAAATAGTGAACTGGATGCGTGGGAAGAAATGAAGTATTTACTTGATACCAACGTAATTATAAGCCACTTCAAAGGGGACAGATTTTCAGACGATACAGATAGTTTTTTTGCCTGGGTAAAAAATGCAGGGCATGAGATATATATTTCAGATATTGTTTACGCTGAACTTTATACAGGAGTACAACTATCAAATGACGCCGCAAATGAAGAAAAGCAAGTGCAGCGGTTCTTAGCTGTTAATAACATCGAAGTGAAATATAACTCATCAAAAATTGCAAAAAGAGCTGGAGAACTCTATGCAAAGAATTTGTTGAAGAATAAGCGGTCATCAAAGCGTATACTGCCGGACTTTATCATTGGGGCACATTCAGAACAACTTAGCGATGCCCTTATTACGTGGAATCATTCTGATTATGACATAAACAAAGCTGTGATGACACCAGTGGAAGTTATGGAAGAACATGATAAAGCTTGATAAAGTTCCAATATTTCGAACAGTGCCACATCGCTGAGATTCCAAGTACTGTTGGTAAGAAGCTGGAAACGATAAAGAAAGGGTTGTTAGTAATAAGAATTGCTGAGTGAAAAGTGAATCAAGTTACACAGCATATACAGTAAAAAAAATAAAATAAGGGTTTGACGCCCCATTTTTTCTAATTTCCTATCAATTTCCTCAAGCTATTATGGGAAATATGGTAATTTTCTGCTACATTCTGTTCTGCAAATGCCATTGCGTCCCGGGAGGTTACCCCTTGTGCAATGGATTCATCTCTCATTTCATAAATCTTTGATATTATTTCAAATGTATCCATTTTTGATCAACCCCTCTATTGACCAACCTACATTTAAAACTATTTGCAATGATTAATACTATTAGATTTAAAAATACTTAAAACAGTATGAATGTTGCCACAAAATATATCGAATAAGTTATATTTTGAATAGATAGATTCTAATCATATCGATTATTTAATAACTCCTGATAATCCCGGACACCTGTTATCATAATTTCCACAGTAGATCCAGACCTTAAAATCAATACATTTAACATATTCATTTCCAATTAACCAGATTAAATGGAATCCCATATACTCATAGACTCTTACGGCCGTAAAATAACAAGCTTACGCGTATCAATAACAAGTAAATGCAATCTTAATTGTTTCTACTGCCACAACGAAGGGCAGAGCGGCCATGAGACAGAAATGAGTGTGGAGCTTATTGCCAGGATCATCAATAAGGCCGCCAGCCTGGGCGTAAGAAAAGTGAAGTTCTCAGGAGGTGAGCCATTGGTCAGGAAGGATTTCGAGGAAATACTGGCCCAGCTTCCCAAACTTAAAAATGTTTCTGCCACAACGAACGGGGTGCTCTTATCCAAAAGAGCCAAAGGGCTCAAGGCAGCCGGACTTGACAGGGTTAATATCAGCCTTGATACACTTGACCCCGATACCTATGCTAAAATATGCCGGTGCAGCAGTAACATCCATCAGCAGGTGCTGGACGGTGTATATGCTGCAGTGGATGCAGGGTTGACCCCAATTAAATTGAATATGGTGATGCTGGAAGGTGTCAATTCCGGTGAACTTAATGACATGATATCTTTTATAAAGAAATTCGACGGGAACGTGATCCTGCAGATAATCGAACCTATGGACTTTGGCAATAACGGATTGCTTATGGAAATGGATATTATCAAAAAAGAACTGGAATCCAGGGCATCATCCGTGATAGAGCGAAAGATGCACCGCCGGAAGAAATACATGGTGGATGGTGCAGAGATCGAACTTGTCAAGCCTATTGATAATTCAGTGTTCTGTGCCAACTGCAACCGGCTGAGAGTGACATCTGATGGTAAACTAAAACCCTGCCTGTTGAGAAATGACAACCTTGTGGATGTAAGCCATGCCAGTGACAGTGAGCTTGAAACTTTGTTCTATAAAGCAATGAAAAATCGTGAACCTTTTTATAAAGGCCAGCCTCAGGAAGTCATTATATAAAGTATGCTTGTCGTGATAAAGGTCTCGATAATTGCTGCAATGAACAATAACGGAACGATTACCGTGACAAAGAACCTGATGGCACTGAACAGTTCATATTTGAACCTGATATCCTTTATCTTGAATATTTTCTGAAATGCAAGAACCCCCAGTCTCAGGCCCATACTGGCACTGATAAATATCATGGGCAGTTCAATGATACCGTGTGGCAACAAGGCAAACAGTACTACAAGTATGCCATACTCCTGTACTGAACTGAAAACCACCACACCAATGAAATAACCATTGACCAGAATGAAGATAACAGGCCAGATGCCGAAAAATGTACCAAGCAGCATGGCAATAAAACTGTTTATTGTATTGTTTGCGAAAATGAACAGCATGATCATTATGGGTGATTCTTCTGCGATCCAGCCGTATGTTTCTTCAAATTGTCCCATTAGTTCGTCAATGATATCTGGGTTAAAGTACGCCGATACATATCCCGTTACCGTTGCAAGCAGGAATAAAGTAATAATAACAAGAAGGTAGGGACGCAATGGTATGAGGTATGTCATTGCCTTTGCAGTAAAACCCTTCCCGGTGCCGGAATAGTACTGATTGTTCTGGTTCATGTCCCTAGTACCATCCTGACAGTGTTCCGTATGGCAGGTGCCAGGCCCAGTACTATGATGGTGAGTTTCATCAGGTCCCTGAGCCGCCTGGAATCATCATCCTCATCGAACTGGGTATCAAGTATGAATATTACCGGAATGAATATGATAAGCTTTAATGGCACCATGATTGCGGCTGTCCCTGCAAGATCGATCAGGAAGGTGGGTACAACGTGTTTTTCATAATATTCCAGATAATCCACACCCACAAAAGTGGATGATGCATCCAGCAGGTGTGCATATAAGATGCTGATATTGATGCGTTGTGTGAAAATAGAATAACCTATGTTCCTGGCCAGAAGGTATACTACTGCTGTCAGCCCGGTACCAATAAGGATGATAGCAGCGAAGTGTACGGGGTTGGTGATACGTTCTGCCAATAACAATATTCCCAAGTTGATAAGTGACCATAATATACCGGCTGCAGCAAAGGCTTTTTTCCAGTCATTCACATATCCTGACCTTTGCAGCCTGATAGAGATGAACAGCAGCAGGACAGTTATCGCGAACATTAGTAAATAGATAGGCGGGGTAATGAACAGGTATTTGATCGGCGGCTCGAACAGTTCGGCATCCTCAATTACCCTCAGGGTTGAACCGGCGATGATGTACGGGATGATAATCTTGGTAAATTCCCAGTCCGCCCTTACATCCATTTTTTCCAGTAGTTTTAGCACGCCGAATAAACACAAGCCCAGTAATATCGCCCATGTTATTGTGTTCACAGGGTTGTAACCTGTATCATAAATGATAGGATCGATATAATATTTGTAGACAAAATCCTGTATGCCCTCGGCAGTCCCCATGTTTTATAACCTCTTACGATATTATATGGTATGTATCATATGAACGAATCAAATTCGGATAATTTTAAATCAAGATGGATGCTGCTACCTAGAAATGTGGTTGTAGGCAACGGAGTGATCAACGATATCGGTAATGTTTGCAACGCTCTTAAGCTTAATGGGAATGCTTTAATTGTCAGCGGACCCACCACGATCAACAGGGCTGGCAGTACTGTTGTTCAGGTACTGGAGGATAACGGATGTGATGTCCATTCGGTAATTGTGGATAAACCCGAGATGGATGAAGTGGAAAAAGTAGAGCAGCTCATATCTGAGATCGACGATAGTACCGGTGTTTTTTTATTGGGTGTGGGCGGTGGGAAGACTATTGATATTGCCAAACTGGCATCGGAAAAGACAGGTAACCAATTTATCAGCGTTCCTACTGCAGCTTCACACGATGGCATCGTATCCTCACGAGCATCGATAACCCAGAATGGGCAGACAGTATCGGTGGAGGCAGAACCCCCAGTGGCAGTGGTGGCAGATACACAGATAATAGCAGACGCACCTTTCAGGCTCCTGGCTGCAGGCTGCGGTGATATTATGTCCAAATGCACTGCGGTCAGGGATTGGGAACTGGCACACCGTCTGAAGAATATAAAGATCAGTGAGTATGCTTCACACCTGTCCATGATGACAGCAAAGATCATGATGGACTCGGCCGAATCGATCAGGCCAGGCCTGCCTGAATCCGCACGAACAGTAGTAAAGGCTCTGGTCGCAAGCGGTGTTGCTATGAGCATTGCAGGGTCGTCCCGGCCTGCCAGTGGTTCTGAGCATAAGTTCAGTCATGCACTGAACCAGGTAGCTCCCAAGCCTGCACTGCACGGGGAACAGTGCGGCGTTGGTTCAATAATGATGATGTACCTGCACGGTGGCGACTGGCAAGGGATCAGTCGTACATTAAAGACCATAGGTGCACCAACCAATGCAGAAGAACTTGGTATCGACCCCGAACATATTATAGAAGCCTTAATGAAAGCCCATACTATCAGGCCAAAAAGATACACCATACTTGGTACGGGATTAACAGAAGGGGCAGCAAGAAGGCTTGCAAAGATCACAGGGGTTGTAGAATAATATCCAGTAATTTACGAAATACTTTAATACATTATTACTTAGTGAAGACAATTAAAGCAAAACAGGAGAATGAAGTATGAATGAAGATACTATTGTGACACTTATTGGCGTAAGAATGGCAAAACCAGATGTAGAATTCATATTTAAAGGTAAAAGCAAGGATTGTAATGGATGTAATCTCAAGAGCACATGTATGAACCTGGAGGAAGGAGGCCATTATAAGATAGTTGGTATTAGAAATGCAGCACCCCTTGAATGTTCAGTACATGATGGTGGTGTGCAGGCTGTGGATGTGGTTGAGGTACCATGGAAGGTATTTATCGAAAGCAGTAAGGCTTACGAGGGGTCGACCATCACGTATGAACCTGTTAGCTGCGATGAGAAGGATTGCGAGATGTTTGAAATATGCCAGCATACCGGTCCGGTACCCGGACGAAAATACAAGATCCTGAAAATTGCGGGTGAACCGGATGGTGAATGCATAAGGGATATGTCCTTTAAGGTAGTGGAACTGAAATAATGAGCCACCGATAATTATAAGCATATCCTGTCCAATCTTGGACGATCAAATCAGGATGAATATCATTAATCGATTATACTATTAAAAGTTGGAGGATAAAAAAAATGGGTAAAACCGGTTCAATCGAATGGGGCAGAATTAAGGGCAGAAAGGGAAAAATCAGACTGGTTGAAAAAAGCAATCTGGAATACAAGCGCCCGGGTCCTGCACAGCGGTTCAATTCAGCAGGTACAAAACGCAGACGGTTCAAGCGTTCTGAAAAAGCAGTTCAGAAATAACTATCAATGAATTGCACATGAAATATGTGCAATACTTTTTTTATAATACGTGAAGTAGAATTTTATCTATAGGAAATCCGGGCAGCAGTAAGGATTTCCTTGCTGTATATAATTCAATATGTTTTTCAACCATAGGAAAGTATATACTTTTCTGCTGGCTTAGAAAATGCGAACGAAGTGAACATTTTCTTGACCTTCAGGATAGACATAGTCATCAACTACCACCGGATTCAATACAATGAACAACACCGCAAAACCCCTGATGGTACTGGGAACAGGCTCACATGTCGGCAAGAGTATAGTAGTCACAGCCCTTTGCCGTATCTTTGCCGAACAAGGCTTTAATGTGGCACCCTTCAAGGCCCAGAATATGAGCCTCAATTCCTGGATAACCGACAACGGCGACGAGATAGGCATAGCCCAGGCAATCCAGGCAAAAGCATGCGGCATCCCACCCACAGCAGACATGAACCCCATCCTGCTAAAACCCAAAGGTGACCGCCAGTCCCAGGTGATCATAATGGGCAGGCCGTATGCAGACCGTACAGCCGGTGACTATTATGAATCCATTGAAGACATGATGAAGGTTGTCGAGCACGCATACTATAGTCTGGCCAAACAGCATGATATCATTGTGATCGAAGGGGCAGGGGGTGCCGCCGAGATCAACTTATACCACAGGGACGTGGTCAATATAGGCACTGCCAGGCTGCTTAAGCCGCCCATCATTCTTGTAGGTGACATCGAGCGGGGCGGTGTGTTCGCCAGCATCTATGGCACCATGAAACTACTACCCGACGACATCGCAACGCTGGTCAGGGGCATTATTATCAATAAATTCAGGGGCGACCCCGCAATACTGGAACCCGGCCTCAGGGAACTGGAAAAACTGACCGGTGTACCCGTTTTGGGTGTAATACCATATACCGGACTATCCATCCCCTCAGAGGATTCTGTATCGATCGAAGACAAGAAACAGTCATACAACAAAGATAACGGCCTTGTGGATATTGCAATCATAAGGTTGCCAAGGATTTCAAATTTCACCGACTTTGAGCCCCTTGAGCAATTATCGAACATAAGGTACGTTGAGCCGGGCGGCGACCTTGGCCAGCCTGATGCACTGATATTACCAGGCACCAAGAACACAATTGATGACCTGAAAGTGCTGCAGGATAGCGGCACAGATATCCGGATTCTTGAACTTGCACATATGGGCATTCCGGTTATCGGGATATGCGGCGGCTACCAGATGATGGGCAAGACCATTACTGATAGCGGAATAGAGGGGAGCGCAGGGGGTGCATCCAGTGTGGACGGACTTGGGCTGCTTGATATTTCCACGGATTTTTCAAAATATGAAAAACAAACAGTCCGGACAAAAAAAACCGTAACAGGTAACGGCCCCATCCTTGGCTGCATCAACGGACAGCAGGTAGACGGTTACGAGATACATATGGGCGTATCAAGACTGCATAGTGATCTGCATAATAACATACCGGCTTTCGATGATGATGGTTGTGTCGATGTGACCGGATTAGTGTGGGGGACATACATGCACGGCCTATTCGAGAATGAGAACTTGAGGGATGCATTCCTGGAGTATCTTTATGCCAGCCGTGGACTCAAATACAGTAGCATAAAGGACAGGATCACATACATAGACCCCTACCACCAATTGGCAGAGCACTTTTTGGCACATGTGGATATGGAAGCCGTTGAAGGCATGGTCGGCTCGTCGAAGGCATAGTAGTGTTGAAGGTATGGTGGGATCGAAAGTATAGTCGTCTGATCAGATATCGTTTACCAGACACGCCACTGCATATGCAGGGAATACTTTTGAGATATCACTTCCATATTCTTCGGATAGCAGGGTGCAGGTAAGTCCGGCATGCTTCGCTGCATCACGTACTATAAACTCGCCCAGTCCTGCTCCCACCACAGTATTGATGCCGTGTAGTGATGCCAGTATTTCCAGCGCCTCTGCCAGTTCATCCCTCTGGCGGTAATAAACCTGCCAGGCAATATCCATAATATCATTCAAATCCAGTTCGGTGGCATCTGCGCACACTACCCTGGCCAGGCGTCTTGCAGCATCTTTTTGGGTCTTTCCTGCGGTATCGGCTGTTTCGCAGGTGTAATCCTCCTGGCTGATATTCCCCAGCAGCAGGTTGGCGTCTGCGGTCTGGGCGAAAAGCTCTGAAGATAATCTGTAATTGCTACTGCCCAGTCCAATTCGCTCCATCAGGGCTGCAATATTAGTACGGAGTATGCCCCTGTATAATAGTTCATGGCGCCCAAGCCGCTGGAAATCTGTCGTACCGGCCAGGGGACGGCCGTGCTTTACCGGAATAAGGTCGGTAGTTGTGCTGCCCACATCAGCGAATATGCAATCATGCTCCCTTCCGGCCAGCAGGGATGAAGCGATCCAGTTGGCTGCGGCCAGTGACCTGATATCCCCGCTTGAATCTATGAACTCGCCCTTGTTATTCAGGTACAGTGAGCCCGGGAATACGGCATCTACGGCATCCATGATGAAACTGACACCTTGTTCTTTATCTGTAAAACAATCTGCCAGCTCTCCTGTCATGACCACTCCAACCTTCGCGGGTTTGAGGCGGTGTATGATCTCCCCTAATACTTCTGGCAGGCGGGTATCTTTCCACAGGGGAATATAATGTAGTTCAGTGATCTGGCCGTCATGTGAAGCTATCTTGGTATTGGCGCCGCCGATGTCGATGCCAATAACCGGACCGTTCGGGTTCATACATATCTCCATTATTTAATATATGTTATAATACTGTTTTTGGTTACGAAAACACTCTAAGTAAGAAATGCCGGCAATTCTGATATCATTACACTCCCTTAATCCATGTGTGATATTTTGAATATTCAAGTTGGGACATAATTAAAAATTGAATTGTTTACAAAAGATAGTTTGCTTCTTAAAGTAAATTGAATGGTTCAGCTTTCAGGGATTGCCTGCCATAAGGGAGCGCAGATAACACCCACTAATCAGCTTTTGTCTCTATGGCAATAACACACTTATCTATATCCTTTACATCCATCCGTATGTTTCGAACGTCGAAAATGACTTGGTTTAACTTCTGGAGAATCGCACCGATTTTTAAACTAATACCTGCAATTGTCACAACCACGCCGAACACAGGGATCATATCCACCCAAACAGGCGAATTTATTAAGCCTGTCGCCTTCCCTAAAGCCCATACGGTGATAATAAATATCCCGGTCCATATCAGTACATCTGTGACATCTAAGTGATATACTTTTTTTATTAGAACCATTGCTTTCTATTTTAATGTTTAAAGTATTTTATATTTTCTTTTATGATAGCTTCATAACCGGATAAAACTCATCTTACCTCGATAATATTAAATATGTTTATAGCCTGTTAAGTCCGTTATACTTCAGATATTAATCACGTATCTGATTTTAAATAATGATAATAATCCCATAAAGGAGATAATGAATGGCAGATTTCCGTATTATAATTTCAAACAGCAAAACCGGATTGGCACACCAGATAGAGGTTTCTGGCAGCCATGCTAATGGTTTCATTGGAAAAAGTATAGGTGATGTAGTAAGCGGGGACGCTGTAGGTCTTCCGGGCTATTCTCTGAAAATAAAGGGCGGGACTGATAAGGGCGGTTTTCCCATGCGCAGTGGTCTTCCCGGTTCACCCAGGCGAAAGATACTTGTGACTGGTGGAGTAGGTTTCAATTCGCATGTTAAAGGTATGAGACGCCGCAAGACCATGAGGGGTGAAGAGATTTCATCTGATGTCAGCCAGATTAATGTGCTCGTAGAGGAATACGGCAGCAAGTCCATTGATGAACTGCTTGGCGGCGGGCCCGGGGGGGCAGACGAAGAGTCAACTGAAGAAGAAGCTACAGAAAACGTTGAGGAAGCGGCTGAATAATAATCCGGACATAAAATAACTTTTTTTAATGACCGGTAATTCCGGTCACAGCATCTTTATTTTCATAGTACATAAAGTATATTTGTCCCATCTTTCTCGTTCTAATAGCTGTACTTTTCTTTTTAAGATGGATTGGACTGAAAAATAGCATGGGGCCCGGGTCGGGAATCGAACCCGAGTCGAAGGATCCACAGTCCTATAGGATAACCCCTACCCCACCCGGGCACAGAATTTTTGGTAGGGAGAGTGGTGCTTATGGATGTATTGAAATAACATAAAGGTTTTGATGTAACGGCTCTTCTGTGTGCATAATTCAAGCCCATTCCTGGGATTTCACCCTATTACGACAATAAAGAATAAGTACTTTAATGCGCTATTAGGATATCCTGCAGTCCCGTAGGGTAGAGGTCAATCCTGCAGGCCTTTGGAACCCGAGACTCTTTGTGAGTCGAGGATGAGGACAGCCCGCGACGGCGGTTCGAATCCGCCCGGGACTATTATCCAATCATTTGAAGAACACCATCGTGCTCCGGTAGTGTAGTCCGGTCAATCATTCCGGCCTTTCGAGCCGAAAACTCGGGTTCAAATCCCGGCCGGAGCATATTTTACTTTTTATATACCTCTGATAAAAACCTGGAAATGTCAATTCTTCCAATCTTCATACCCGGCCGGATTACCGGGAAAGTTCACCCAGGACTTTCCTCACAACATCCCCATCAGCAGGATAACTTTTATCTTCAATTACAACCGCAGGCAATTCCTTGATATGATACCTAAGCACTGCATCCGGATGCACAGTAGTATCCAGTATACTGAACCTTGCACTGAACTCCCTTGCAGTGTTTTTAATGGCTTTGCTTATATCAGGCGTAGGGTCGGTAGACATCACAGCAACCCCACAGGTGCAGTCAACACGCTTGTATTCCAGTTTCTTAACAAGTATTACTTCCAGTTCTTCGGTCACAATCCTGTATAGTCACTGAATAGATATTACTTTATTCCAAAAAGTGAAAATGAAAAAATAAAAAGAACCAGTTTGATAGTATAACTAACACCAATAATAAAAAAAATACTAAAAATGGTTTTTTCCCAGGCACCGTTCCCGATGCCAGGGAATTAAAACTGGCTTGAATTAGTCAGTTTAATTTTATTCTACTTTCTCTGCAATTGCGAATTTTCGCATTACCTTATTGATCCTTATAGTGATCTCGTCACCGACCTGCGTTTCAGGTACGAAAATTACGAAACCTTCAATTCTTGCAATACCGTCGCCTTCTCTTGCGAGGTCTTCAATCGATACATCATATGTTTCTCCGGCTTCTACCGGAGCACTTTCTTTAACGTTTCCGAACAAATATTACACATCCTTAAATTACAATTATAAACTACCCTGATAAGCAGATTCACAGAAATAGTAATAGTAAAACAATTACCGTCGCAAGTGCTACTTATAAAATAGCTTCTAATCGAAACCACTTATGTTCTTTCGATATATAAAAGTTTGCACAAAAGGTTGTGTTGCGTTCTATGGCGTCATTCTAACGTCTGGAAATAACATCCATTTTTGTCATATAATCCCACATCAAATTTCATAAATTCGCCATCTCTAACCGATTTTCCACCACATGTTTAACAATAAAACTCAAAACTGGTAGTGTTAAATTGTAGTGAAACGTATCACTACAATATTATGACCTACATACGAAAAATTAAGAGAAAAAACAAGGACGGGACAATCAAAACATATTACGCAGAAGTAGAAGCTGTTCGAGAAGGGGACAAAGTAGTTCAGCGCTATATCCGATCATTGGGCACTGTCCAAATTTAGAATACTTAATGGAAAATAAAAAAAATCCTCCCAACTCCATTGATGATCTGTCAAATTCTCAATCATTGCCGGTGTGCCCCTTTTCGGCAACCGATCCATAAAATTCCAATAAAATTGAAATAACTCGACTGCATTTACAAGTTTAGGTTTCTTTTTCGAATGACTT
>JAUWRA010000088.1 GCA_030610815.1 Methanosarcinales archaeon | reverse complement strand
GGATACATCCTCATAATCGACATCGACACCAGTTCACCCAGCAGTTACTGGCTTGGATACTACGGCAGCGTCATACCGGCATCGGAAAATCCGTACAGCCTCGATAACAGGACCCGGATACAGGAGATCAACATAAGCTGGATCGGCGGATGCCTGCTGATCACCGATTCACAGGATGTGCCAGACCCGGCGTACCTGGTAGCGGGCAGCCCTGCCACGATCGATGCCATCATCGGCACCGGATCTGATTCCGGGAGCAGGACATTTACAGCAACCGCTGACTACACAATCTATGGCAGGCTCCTGACTGCGCCGACTGCATACACCTTTGTGAACTGTTCCGAGTCCACACAGTTTAAGGAAGGTTTCTTCACAGAACAGGGCAGGGACAATCTCGTATTTATAGTCCCGATCGTCGAGAATGCAACCTGCTACAACGCGATGCCCTGCAACTTCCAGTTCATACTTCCGAACAACCCGGCAAGTCCGATGACCTACCAGATGTACCATCTTCCGGCAGTACCGCCGACCGAGCCATCCACGATCTCCCTGACCGCGTACCCGGGTATCATCAAAGCGGATGGGATCGAGACCTCAACAATAACCGCTACCGTCACGGATGAGTCTGGCGAAATGGTAAACTGGACCGAGGTTACATTCGCAACAACACTCGGGAACATAACTCCATTGACAGCAGTTACTTTAAATGGCACCACAACCACCATCCTGGCCTCTTCAACTTCCCCGGGAACCGCGGTCGTGGAAGGAACCGTCACAAACAAGACGTCCGTACACGATACCGTTCAGGTCCCATTCATAAGAACTGCCGAAGCCGGATGCAACGGAACACTGGAAAATGTTACCGTAACGGTGATTGGAACCGGGATCAGTGTGGCTGATACAGCGGTAACGATCGAAGACGGCGTTATAACCATCAATACAACTTACGAGAATGCGAGCATAATCGCTGGCAATGCAACAGCGGGCACGGTTATTTCCATACCCATAAAAGGCGGCACTCTTGAGATAACGCTTAAAGATGACGCAATCGCAGTTGCCAACACTGTTATCGGAAACATAAGCAAGATAAAACTGAACACGCCTCCTGAAGAATACATAACATCAAAGACTGATGTTGGAACCGTTTCCGTAGATCTCGATGTTGAGTTTCAGGGGACGGTTACACCATGCAGATGCCTCTCCTTTAATGCAACACTGGTAGAACGATACGGAGATCTCGAATACCTGAATGTTTCTGACACCTACCAACTGGAGGAAACGCTTGCTGCCTATTTCGGCGTTGATACTTCTGCAATTGCTGACAATACCCCGATCTTAGTCTATGCTGAGCTGTCTGCAACGGACCTCACCCAGTCAGAGATCATGGGAGTACCGATCAGCATAACCCTGAACAAAACTTGGTTCGATAGCGTGGCAGGGGGAGACCCGGGTAACGTCGTGCTCTTCAAGATCAATGAGACAACAGGCGAGATAGGAGGCGATATATCCATGACACCGGAGTCTATCAGTATAATCGGTGACCGGGTTACATTCCGTGCGACATTCGACCATTTCTCTGTCTTCGCAATCGTTGCTCGACCACCAGCAGCCATTCACCTTGGTGGGGACGGTGGCGGCACATATCCGCCAGTACCTACTGTGACACCAACAAGCACGGCTGTTCCCGCTCCCGTGGAGACGACCGTGGAGACGACCGTGGCAGCAGCGACCTGGGAGACACCAGAGGAAAAACATATCTCATGGATGGTCCTGATTGTCGTTGCTGCTGGCATCTTCCTGATCTTATTATGGAGATTGCGCAATGCCCCAGCCATAATAACTGCCAAAGCCGGATGCGACGGAACACTGGAAAATGTTACCGTAACGGTACTGATGACCGGGATCAGTGTGGCTGATACAACGGTAGCGATCGAAGACGGCGTTATAACCATCAGTACAACCGAAGAGAATGCAATCAAAATTGCGGATAATGCAACAGCGGGTATGGTTATTTCCGTACCCATAAAAGGCGGCACTCTTGAGATGACGCTTAAAGATGACGCAATCGCAGTTGACGGCACTGTTACCGGAAACATAAGCAAGATAAGACTGAACACGCCTCCGGAAGAATACATGACATCAAATACCGATGTTGGAACCGCTTCCGTAGACATCGATGTTGAGTTTCAGGGGACGGTTACACCCTGCCGATGTCTATGCTTTAATGCAACACTGGTAGAACGATACGAAGATCTCGAATACCTGGATGTTCCTGACCCCTGCCGACTGGAAGAAACGATTGCTGCCTATTTCGGCGCTGATGCTTCTGCAATTGCTGGCAATAGCCCAATTTTAATCTATGCTGAGCTGTCTGCAACGGACCTCGCCCGGTCAGAGATTGTGGGGGTGCCGATCAGCATAACCCTGAACAAAGATTGGTTCGATACCGCGGCAAGAGGGGACCCGGGCAATGTCGTGCTCTTCAAGATCAATGAGACAACAGGCGAGATAGAAGGTGACATCGTCATGACACCGGAGTCTATCACTATAACCGGTGACCGGGTCACCTTCCGCGCGACATTCGACCATTTCTCTATCTTCGCAATCGTTGCTCGACCACCAGCCGCCATTCACCCGGACGAAGACGGTCGCGGTGGCGGCGGCGTCACATATACACCAGTACCGTCTGTGACACCAACAAGCACGGCTGTTCCTGCTCCTGCTCCCGCTCCCGTAGAAACGACCGTGGCAGCGGCGACCCGGGAGATACCGGAGGATGAAACTGAGCGAGAAAAATGGTCGTATCTCATCTGGATGATCCTGCTTGTCGTTGCTGCTGGCATCTTCCTGATCGTATTGTGGAGATCGCGTAATGAAGAGAAGGAGGAATGATTCGCACACGGCTGTGGCTGTTAACCTTTATTAGGGAAAGTAAAGATCAAGGAGAAAAAACCGCCGTAGAGACGCAGAGTAAAATAACAAACCTCTGCGAACCTCTGCGTTAAATCTTTTTTGCCATGATCCATTTTTTAAGAATAAATTCGAAAATCTACTGTATCATATAGTAATCTTTTTATATGACTGCATCAAATACATAATGAGGAGTTTTAACCATGAGTAAAAGTCTAAAACAATCATTGAAATTTATATTAATTGTGGTATGTGTCATCGCATCCATGTCGGCAGCGTGCGCGCAGGAACAGGTGGTTATCAACTCCGGCGACTGGAGGGATGTGTACTCTTCCATGATCTATGCAAACCTGCATGGGATGCCTTCCCAGTTCATCACAGACGCTCCACACGCAACCGCTCTGCCGAACTATCTCGACAAGGAACCGGACATCCTGCTTGTTGAGTCCGAAACGTCACCGTTTTTTGTAAATTACGAAGCGACGCTGACCACCGAAGGATTTGTGGTTTCAAATACCTACAAGTCTCCGGGTGGAGTAGAGGCAAACCTGCATTTCATAGGAGAACTCCCTGATGTAACGAACTATATCGTACTGGATGATTCTTATGGGTATAACGCGATCTCTGTTGCGCCTTATGCTGTCAAAAGCAGGTCATGGGTCTTATTCGCTGATCATGATAACATTGATGAAATATCTGTTTTTTTAGATGGGCGCACCGTTGACGATCTATTGATCTACGGCCGTGTAGACCAGCAGGTAACTGAATCATTAAGCAAATACGATCCGGAGATCATCGATCTTGGTGACAGGTTCGATAACAACATCGAGATCGTAAAAAAATACCAGAATATATCAAAGGCCAGCCAGATCGTCTTTACGAATGGAGAGTTCATAGAGAACGAGATCATGTCAGGAAGGGAGCCGGTACTGTTCATCGGCACAAACGTTATTCCTGAGCAAACGGTCAACTACCTGAACGGGAGCGGAATCGAGACCGGTGTGGTCATAGGCAATGCCCTGACCGGTGCCGCAAGCATGATAACAGCACGCACCGATATGCATGTGTTTATCAAGTTCGGGCAGGGAAGAGCCGGAGGAGGGGAGGGGGGCTTCAGTCTCGTTGAGGCGCTCGATGAATTCCCGCTGCCGAAGTACGAACTGATTATGTCTGTTTCCTCAGTAGACTACAATCAGGGCACCGGAGAACTTGAAGTTGTTTATAAGAATGATGCGAATGTCGATATATTCTCCAAATCCTCTGTAAGTGTATTTATTGACGGTACACAGGTTGCAGCGGTTGGAGATGAAGAACCGATCCTTATTCTCGAAGGAACTACGTCTGGAGTTGTGTATGACTGCCCTGAACTGGCAGCGCAGCCATCATTAGAGACAGCAAACATTACGGCTGATGCGTATGCGGTTTTTGGAGAATCTCCCAAATCACTGAATCGATTACTGCAGCAAACGCTTAATGTTGGCATAATCACCTTTATGGATCTATCAGGCATCGATGCAACTAAGATACAATATAATAAAAACACTCACCGTCTGTCAGTAACTATCACCAATACAGGTGATGTTGCGTGCTATGTCTGCCCTGATGTTGAACTGCATATCGGCGGGCGAGAGCAATCGTTCAGGCTGGTTGAAGATCCTAAGTACCTGGAGGCAGGAAAAAGCGCATCTCCATCCAGAAGGATCGATATGAGCAATGCAGACATCGCAGACAACCCTATCGTTCCTGTGCACATTTCCTATGGTGAGCGTGAAAATATACTTGGAAAAAGTCTGGATAAGGAACTGCCTCTGGAGCTTTCCAGACCCGACATCTTGATCATTGCAGGGATTACTATAGCAATTCTCGTTATTATTACTGTGGTCCTGATGAAAAAGAAGAAAAAAAATTAATCTTAAAAACTATGAGACTTCTTATTATTTTTTAGACGATCCGGAAAACCGCAGTGTACGCAGAGGGACGCAGAGAAAATAACAATCCTCAGCGTCCTCTGCGTTTTATCTTTTTTGCCATGACCCATCGATCCGGAATAAATTAGAAAGTCTCAAAACTATACCCTGCAGCTCTGCTGCGGTTGGGTGGGGATAGATTCGAATCTCGAACTCCTACGAGAATATGCACTATTGCCTTTGTTCTTGAAGGGAAACCCTCACCGTGTGGCTTTTTTCCCCTCAACTTAGACAATCCTTTAACACTGATCCAGTCATATTCTTTGTCTGTATCTAGGTTGAACACCGTTATAAATTATAGGATTATGAGCAAAGTAGTCAGCATAATCTGTAAATTATCCCTGGTAATCCATGGTCTGGAAATTATATTTGCTTCATTGCTGCTTGTTCTTATATGAGCGTACACCCAGAACAATCACTATTAAAAGTACAACCACAAATCCTATCAAGAACACGTTCTTGAATTTTTCGACAGTGGACACTGCCGGCAGGGTCTCCACCTGTATCTTGATGTTATCAGAGATCCTGTCGTGACCGTCCACATCCTCGTACTTGATCTCACTGTTTATGCCATACATCTTGTGTGTGGCCGTCGCATCCACTTTCAGGTTGAATTTGGCAAGGGCACTTTCACCCGGCGCCATTGAGCCGATAAATGCCTGGTCATCTGTTGTGCTGAAAGGGTCAGATGCACTGATCCTCACCGTTGCATCAGTAACAGGCAGCTCACCCACATTCTTGTATGTGACATATAATAGATTTTCCTCACCTGCTACCATGCTACCGCTTATTTCCACTACTTCGAAATCTGCTTCATCCTTAACCATTACCGGTATGGTCAAATTCTGGCTCTTGATCTCGTACCACAGCCCCACTTCAAGATCGGTCACACCCAGGTCGGTCTCATCCTCCCCGCTTATCTGGACATTTTCCTGGTATCCGTATAACAGGCTCAACATAAGCGGATGCACACCTGCCCTGGCATTTTTGGCAATCTCTATGGTGAATTGGACCGGATCTTCGGTTTGCTGGCCTGATACCAGTGAACCTGCTTCCTGGGGTCCGGTCTTTACTTTAACTGCAGGGTCGAGGGATATGAGAACAGCCACAATACCTATAGCTGTGGTCTTTTGCGCTTCGTAGCTCATCTCGGTCTGCTGCAGTTTTTGCTCCAGCTTTACATCGGGATCGATACTCACTTCAGACTTGAAACCGGTGATCAGTCCCCGGTTCATAAGATTGATATTCACAGTTACAGTATCCCCTCTGTAAAATTCTCCGTCCCCAAGCAAGGATGCACTGATATTAGGTCCACCGTATACTGTATAGTAGTTATCGCCTATATCGAAATATTCCGGGAACGCCGCCTGTGCAGGCACAGTTAAGATCAGTAGTGATATAGCGGCGAGTAAGATCATCTGAATATCTTTTTTGTAATCCATACCTGTTCCTCCAATTACTCTATTTATTCATATTTCTTAAGATTTCGTAAAACATTCACGATAATGAAGATCAATAAGATCATAATTCCTGCCAAAGCCAGCTCGAAAGCTCCTATCTTTCTTTCTGCCTCTTCAAGGGGTACACTTACTTCAAGGTTGTCGGATATTGTAATTTCTCCCTGTTCATCATAATACTTTATTTCGCTATCAATACCGTAGGTTTTAATTACGGCATCGGAATCTGCAAGAATGTCAAATCTTGCATTCTGGCTCTCGCCAGGCGCTATGGTACCCAACCGCACAACCGACTGCTCGATACTTAGCGGGTTCATAACAACCATCCTGACAGTGGCATCCTCTGCTGTGAGCTCGCCTGTATTCTTGTATGTGACATCAATGGCCTGTGTCTCACCGGCCACAAGGTTGCCTGAAATTTCTGTCACTTCGAATCTCGGAGATGCCTTTACATAGACGGGGATGAGCAAGGTCTTGCTGGCACTGGCGTAATAGGTAATGTGGTCCATACCAGTAAGACCAAGACGCACCACTTTGTTTGTGGTCATACGTACCTGGCTCTGGTACTCATATGATATGGGAAGCTGAAGGTAATAAACACCAGCTGGTGCCTTATTTGATATGGTGATAGTAAATGTCAGCGGATGTTCTGGCATTTCCCCTGGAAAAAGGGATTCCATTGTCTGGATACTGGTATCCGGTTTTACTTCAATATATGGTGTCCCTGATATCATTTCGGCTTCAATTCCCAATGCTGTGGTGCGGCGCGTTTCATATTTCAGTTCTTTCAGGGAAAGGGAATGATCATCTTTGTCTGTTCCTACGCTGGTGTCAGATTTAAAGCCGTAGATGGCGCCTTTGTTTACAAGGTTTACTTTAAGATGCACGGTCTCACCCCGCTCAAATTCAGGGTCGCCCAGTAACGAGGCATATATGTCAGGAGTGCCAAAGCTGTCATAATAGTTCGTAGAAAAGATATAATTGGGGAGTAACAGGTCTGAAAATCCATCATCATTATCATTATTTTTATCTTTATCTGCAGCGGCTGGTAACATGTAGCCAGCAAGCAGAGACAGCACAAGTACTGCAGTAAATGCTGCCGTAAATGCTGAAAACGATAATGTTCTCATTATACTTGCACGATTACGTACTCCGTTCATTGAGCATCCACATCCGGTGAATTGAATATAAATCTATCCCTCTGCCTGGTATTATTAGTATGGATGGCTTTTTTCCTCTCCCGCCACTCATCCAGCTTCACGATAACGGCAGGAAATACCATAAAGGTCGCAAGTAGTGCCAGTGCAACATCCATCACTGTCACAAGACCAAAGTTGCTGTTCATGGAAAATGGCGAGGCGATAAGTGCAGAAAAGCCAACAAGGGTGGTCAGGCCCGATGCGAATATAGCCTTTCCTATCTTGGCACTTGCAGCACACATTGCTTCAGCCGGGTTTGCACCCTTATCCTTTTCTTCATAGTACCTCTCCATCATCAGTATGGCATATTCCGAACCGACCCCCAGGATAAGGGCTCCCAGGGTGGCGGTCATGGGTGTATATTCCAGGCCAGTGAAATACATGATACCTCCCGCCCATCCGATTACCATGAACATGGTAACAACAGGGGTAATGGCCTTAAGCCAGTCCCGGTATATCACAAGTAAGCCTGCAAACACCAGTATAAGCCCGGTAAGGGTCATTGCCACCCGGCCTGAAGTGAGTGACCATATCACTGTGGTAAATACCACAGAATTCCCGGTTATTGTTACTTCCACTCCCGGCGGAGGGGACATCCATGCAATATCCTCCCGTACTATATCTGTTAATTCCCTGACACCTTCTAAGCCTATATCATTGATGGAATTTCCTATGCCAAAGTCCAGCAGCAGCATATTCTTGCCGTGAACGTAGCGGTCCTTTTGCATTTGCGGTACCTGCTGGTACAATCGTTCTATATCAGCACTGTTATCAGGTATGGTACCCCCGTTCATTGATTTAATAATAGGTACAATGCTCGATGCGTCGTATATATGAGCCCTTCTTTCAACTTCGTGTTCGCTGAATTCATCGATCCACCTGAGTACTTCGGGGTCAGCCGAATCATCCACTTTTATTATGATGTTCAAGGCATCGGTCCCACCGATAATGTCGCCCAGATGGGTTAGATCGATAAGCGCAGGCATATCCTGGGGCACAAAGGTTTGAACATCAGTCTGGATGGGGACGAATGAGTCTACATACAGGCCGGAAAAACACATCAGCCCTGCAATCCCCAGGACAAGGATGGGATGTTTTATTGAAATGGCAGTAGTCCTTTTCAGGAATTGTTCGATCTTGCTATCCTTCGGACCAGAGCTTGCAATTGATGATTGTTTTTTTAGTTTAGTAGAGTTACTGTTGAGTTTATTGTGCTTATTATGATCAATGTGGTCGTTTTTGTTATTGTTATTTTTATTATTTTTCTTTTTTATGAGGGTATCAAGTCCATATATTACAGTCACACCCACGAACAGTGATGATAAAAAGCACATGACTATACCGATCAGCAGCAGTTTCCCGAAATCCTGGATCATGGGGACTGATGAGGTAAAAAGTGAAAAGAAGCCAAGTCCGGTGATCGTCACCGCGATGAGCACTGCCGGGCCGGTGTGTTTGATGGTCTCGATAACAGCCTGTGCTTCATCTTCGCCCCGTTCCAGTTCTTCTTCTATCCGGTTATGGAACTGGATGGCGTAATCTATGCCAAGCCCTATTAAAATAGGAAATGCTGACATGGAGACCATGCTTAGGGGGATTTTCAGATATCCCATTGCACCAAAGGTATAGATGATACCAAGAAGTACAATTGGGAGGGGCAGTAGTTTCCAGCGGACATGCCTAAACGCCAGGTACAGTACTACCAGCATGAGCAATGCCGATATCATTAGTAGCGGACCCATGCTTGTTGTCATCTCATAGTTCATTGCGATCATGAATGCCGGGTCCCCTGTCACGATGACACCATATGCAGGCGGAAAACCCGATTGTCCAACTGCTATTTCGGTCTCGCGCAGTATCTCGATCTTTTCGTTATCGGTGGAGTCTCCTGCCATTTCCACCCATACTATAGTATGGGTGTCATCAGGGAGGAGCATGTCGATGTCAGATGACCGGCTTGCTATGATGGATCGTATCTCTCCCTGGCTGTCAGGTATTATGTGCTGGCCTGTCATCTGGTAGTTAGTATCCTTGATGACCGATGCCACACTGGCAGTCCCCACCACCCCGGGTATGGTCTTTACTTGCTGTTGGAGCCTGTCAACTGCTTTTAGCAACTCAGGTCTTGTTACGTCTCCGCCTTCGACAAGTACGGCTATTGATTCGGTTGCAAAAATTCTCAGGTAGAGGTGGTCATAGTCCTGGTACAGTTTTGAAGTTTTTTCTACAAAGGTTTCTGTGCCCGATTCCATTTCGATGTTCTGTGCGCCTTGTATTGAAATCACTATGAGGAGTATTGCTAACAGGACAATTGGTAAGGTGTTGTCTTCGATAAAAATGCCTAATTTGCGAAACGTGTCCTTTATGGTTGGTTCACCTTCGGTTGAAAACTGTAGATATCACTTGTACGATACTCGATTAGTAGAACACTGTTATTGTGATGAATGTATAAATAAATTATTGAAATGGGTTAACACACAGAGAAACACAGAGCTTGTATCTGTTTTTTATCTCTGTGTCCTCTGTGCCCTCCGTGGTTTATTGCTTATCACTTGTTGGAATTTGCATTTTAATCGTTGATGTTGTTTGTTTTTCAACTATATCGAAAATAAACTCCGCAATTTAAAAATTTTTATAATATCAACAATCCCAAATCGATGATCGGGCTGTTCGGAAGTACTGGTGTCCTGGAAACACAAGTTCGAGAGATATTTTTCAATCTAAAATCAACCGTCTGTTGCTGATTTCCACGTAATATCTTTCAAATAGCCCATCATATAAAACTTTTTTATACCAATAAAACCACTATCCAGTGCTCACTTCTCCCAATA
>JAUWRA010000098.1 GCA_030610815.1 Methanosarcinales archaeon | reverse complement strand
TGTTGAATTTGCAAAAGAAAAAGGAATTGAATTGATATTCTTACCCCCCTATTCTCCAGATTTGAATCCAATTGAGTTCATATGGAAAAGCATCAAGAGAATTATTTCAAAGGAATTTATAGTCGACTTAGATCATATGAGGAGCTTAATCCGAGATAATTTTCAAATATACTCATCACAAATCAGTTTTGCAAAAAGTTGGATTGAAAAATTTCTTGATGATCATTATAAGTTAGAAATGTTATGCCCTTGACTATAATTTGAAGGGGATACAGTTTTTTTTATCTTCAACAATCTGATTTCAGTTCCTATTCCATTTTCATCGGATTTTGAAATATTAGACCGCCCCCCTGCCGTGAAAAGTTGATAATCTATTTAAATGTTGGATACTATGACTGCTAATAGAATGGATCCAAAGGTAAAAAAGCCAACAATGGGATATACTAACGCTTGGAAGAAAAATGCCTGACGTACCTGTTATATTATCCTAAACTCAAAAAAAGGTGGAAAACAATGAGTAAAGTGGTCTTGATTGATTTTTATGCTGATTGGTGCGGACCATGTAAGATGCAGGATCCGACCATAGATAAATTAAAGGGAAAGTTCGCAAACTCAGTAGAGTTCAGGAAGGTCGATGTGGATTCAAATATGGATGTATCAAGCAAATATGGTATTCATGCCGTTCCTCCTCTTGTGATAGAGAAAAATGGAGCGATCTTTAAGAAATATGTGGGCGTTACCAGCCCCGATGTGCTGGAAAAGGACATGAATGGGGCATTGAAATAAGTTTTAGTATCTATCAAACCGGGATAAGGGAATGGTTCAATCAATAATAGAAAGTATGGGTGTATCCCCCATAAGGCTAACCAATACCCGTGGTAACTACAGGCCCCATGTATTCCTGTCATTTGATGAGCATGTTTTTGCTATCGACACCAGCCGGACATTCAAGAAAGACCCTGTACAGCCTGATGCATATCTTATTACCCATGCCCATTCCGACCACAATGGCAAATCTGCCATGCTATCCCCAAATGCAGTTTGCTCGGAAGAGACTGCCCGGGCGCTTGAGATCCGCTTCGGAAGGGAATACAAAGGCAGGACGTTTGTGCTGGGTGATACCATTGATATTAACGGAATTGAAGTGTCTACCCACCCTACCCACCATACCATCGGGTCAACTGCTTTTTCATGGGAGAACGAGTGCGGGACCAGGATACTGGTCACAGGGGATGTAAAGGATTCGTCGCATCTACCTGATTGTGATTTCCTTGTAACAGAGGCGAATTACGGTGACCCGGCCGATCCTGCCTGTTATTTCGAAGACGATGTGAGTGGTCTTGAGCAGGTGATAGAGGATAATGTAGCTCTTGGGGCCTACGCTTTCGGCAAGGCACAGCGAGCGGTAAGCCTGGTGCGAAATGCGGGCTGGCAGGGCGCAATATCCATGGACAGCATGGGGTATAACCTGACCAAAGGTCTTGTGAGTGACTGCGGACCCCTTAACGAGATACTGGAGTACAATGGCAGGCATGAGGGTGTGGTTATCGTGCCGCCATGGGACCTGGGAAAACTGCCTGGAAGCATGAAAAAATATGTACTTACAGGCAGACGGGACTACTACTACCCTGCCATACATATTAGCGACCATATGGATGTGACAGGGCTTGTGGATATGGTAACAGGACTCAAGCCAGAGGCTACACTGGTATATCACCCTGGCGGGGACAGGCCATCAAAGATGGCAGAACATTTAAACAAGGTTGGATGTCCGGCTGTGGCACTGAGTGAATTGGATCGATAACCCAATTTGGAAAATGTAATTTTGCTGGGTTTTGGATTTCAGGCAGTATTTTTGAATTCAATGAGAATAAGCTCCGGGCACCGTAAGAATTGGTGTGTCTCAAGTTTTGCTATGCATGAGGTGGTATAACCTTCTGATGTGCTTGGTGGGATGTTTTACCTGGTAGTGCTGGTGTGGGGAAAATGAAACAGTGAATAAAATTGAATACTTGTATTAGGCGGTGCTGTTCCATAATCCAGTTATATGGCATAAGTATTCATGAACTTCGATGACCAAACACGACCATGAAAATGTTTATTCCAGATAAAATATAAATCTATACCGTCAACATCATGCACAATCAAGTACCAGTCACCGTTTGACTTTTTGACCGGATTTACAGGATATTAATGTTGCCTCGTATCCTGTAAATCCTGTGAATCCTGTCTGAAACTGTTACATTTCTCTCGATCAACTTCACATATTTACTCATTTCTATAATAAATATATGTGCATTGTAGATGTATCAGTATTTTACTATATAACTAGATTCTGGAACAGTGCCGTATTAGGCTCTTCTTTTATTCTTAGTGTTCATCTGATATCAAACATTTTTTGCATAGTTGTCACTGAAAATTTAGCTATAGCTATTGGTTATGGGCCAATGATGAACTTTAAAACTTCTTTTGATTGTATAGTTGCAATTTCACATGACTGTCTCCAAAACAATTTACATCATCATTATCATAATGATGTAAATATGATTATATACCATCAACCCAATATACTAATCATCATCATTATAATTATGATGATGGGTATAATATGGAATTGAATTATTTAAAAACAGTATGCGTTGAAAAACGGGTTTTGATAAATCATATCAATTTAGTTGAAATTATCATGATAGTGATCATTACTCAACTATATCTTCCTCAATTTCATTTATTGGATTTAAAAGGAGGTTCTGGTGAAGTAATTGGATACCCAACAATTCTGGGAATAGTCAATAATTCCTTAAGTATAGATGATTATCCGGAAAATATAGACATACTAATAGAGATGCCAGAATTCGAAACTGATCTAAGGCTAATGGGAAAGTTGAACCGGAATAACCATATTTTATATCCAAAAGATGCATCGTCGTATATTGTACCTGAAAATGAAGTGGTAACATGGTATGCAGAAAATACTGTTTTAACAGATGATGCTTTATTGTGGAAACATAATGGAAGTGCAGTAGAGTTTAAATATCAAACAGATAACAATTTGTTCAATAATCCTCCTGATGGTGATATGTGGCAGAACCCTGATCATTATTTAGCAAATGGCACTATAGGCGATTGTGAAGATTTTTCATTGGCTTTTGCTTCAATACTGGAGGCTAAAGGAATTCCTGCTGAAGTAGTTGGGGTGACTTTAATAAACGAAAGACTGCATTGGGTGGTAAGATATTATTTTAGTGACCAGATCAATTATGCCGATATTAATCGAAATAATGTCATAATCTGGCATAATTCAAATCCGACTATAGAAGAAGAATGGGTTATAATCGATATAGATGGTATACATCCAATAAAATAAAAAAAAGAGGGCTGATACAGCCCTATTTAGTTCTTTTTGCGCAATAACTGCACTGCTATCAACAAGATTGACAACCCTGCAAATAGACTGAACCCAGGAATTCCCTTCTTCTCTGTTGGGGCTGGGGTTTTCTCTGCTGTTAATGTTGGCTCAATAATACCTTCGCCCCCGGGTTCTCCCTCTAACTCTTTACCTGTTACAGCAAATGGCGAGAATCCTGGCGTTTCAGCTTCAAATTGCAAGCTATTGGCATCATTGGCAATCTTCCTGGTCACTAGCTTGTTCCAGTTATTATCGCTGTAACGATAGAGAGCTATTGATGATTCATCGATATTGTTTTCAGTGATCCATGATTTATCTACTGTGAAAACAACAGTGGCATCGGCAATATTCCTCTTTGTTGCCCATCCAGCGTTTCCGACCCATATGTTCAGGTTTTTATATACTTTATTTGGTGGCAGTGTGCTCACCAGCGTAGAGGTATTATTCAATATCTCAACTTTGGCAGCTATTGTACCGGCGCTTTTCAGGGCTGTGAAATTGATATGCTTGACTATGTTGCCTTCCATATCGAAAATAAATGAGACACTGGAGTTCTTGAATACGCTCTGCCTGTCGGTTTCTGATAGGACAATGTTATAGTAGTCTTCCCCTGAGGAACCTCCTCCTCCTCCTCCACCGCCACCACCATTGTCATCGTTATTATCTTCTTTTTCCAATTCCCCACCCACGGCATAGTCGCTGAATTGGGAGACATTTGCCCAGACATAATTATTAGCAGTATCCACACCTGAGCCGTACACCCATGTTGGAGAGTTTGTTTCAAGTTTTATCCAGTTGCCTGAACTTTCGTAATACCAGTATAGGCGCAGCGAGCTTTCTACCAGGTTATTATTGCTGACATCCTCGTCTGTATAATTCACTTTTATCAAAGCCCATGAGAGATTTGAATAATTATAGTTGGAGAAATTAGTGCTGGCATTGATCCTTATGTATATTCCGGGACCATGCACTTCTAATTCATTAGTAATATTCACTATCGAACGGGTGATGTTAATAGAACCCATTAGGCTGTCATTAGTGAACAGTTCTAATGTGACATTCGTACCTGGCGCATTGATGAAAGTAGAATTGCCTGCGTTAGTAATTATTGTGATATTGGTGTAGATATGTGCCACAATAAAACTGGTCTTTTGTGTATCATTAACATTGCCTGTGGTATCATTTGCAATGATTGTTACGTTGTATCTGCCAGGATCAGCGGTATTTGAAAAAATCCGATAATATACGTGACTGCTGTTTTTCATGTCGATTGTTGAATGAGTACCGTTAGGATATGTTATCCTAACTGATACATTATCCACATGCGGGTCTCTTACAACGGCTGTAATATTTGTATAGCCTGATATGTTTATAATATCTGGTTGTGCCGTCACATTACTGACTGTGGGCGGTGTGTTGTCTATTGTGACATTAATTTCAGTATAATTAACATTGTATGCATTATCTATAGCAATTAACCTTATCATGTAGTCGTCATCTTCAAGACCGACAGTGTTCCATGAACCGAGTATTCCATCTATTACAGGCTCGGTCGAGTTTTGTATCTCTATCCAGGCACTTGTAGAGTTCTTCCATTCCAGTTTACAATTCTTGAAATTCGTGTCATTCGCCGTTCCGACAATATTGAAGGTCCCACTGGTATATGCTCTATCTTCAGGTTCTGTTATTGTAGCTGTAGGTGGTATTGAATCTACAATGAAATTTTGTATCGCTGTACCATTATTTCCCATATTGTCACCCTCGTAATCAATTACATCCACTATAACATGATGCGAACCATCTGAGAGTTCCGGTAACGTAATAATTAGATGATCTATATAATTTCCACCAATGCTTTCATCTCCGTCTAAAATATACCATGCTGATGTGACTATTCGATCAAAGGTTGCGTTAAGTAGTGGAGTACTATCATTGGTTATAGATGGGGGTGAGTGAATAGTTACTACCGGCACATTTAAAGTGGTGAAATTGTGGATGCTACTTTCATTGGTATTTCCCGCTTGGTCGGTGCTGATAACGTAGTAATAATAAGTTGTGTTTGCTTCTAAGAAATCAAGGTGGATGGCATGTGATTCAACATATTCAGTATCGATTTTTTCGAGAATTGTTAAATTTCCAGATTCATTATATCTTACCGTGCTATTGCTGGGATCACTAATAGTATTCCATGTTATTGTTGCATTAGACGAAGTAACAACAATATTTAGATCTGTTATTTTCGGTGGTATTGCATCAACAGTCCTAAATGTCCATATGTAGTCTTCAGTCAAGCCATTACCAGCCAGATCTTCTGCACCAGTTGTAATGAGTGGGAAATAGTCCGTGTTTTCATTGAGATTAGAAACCGGGTAAAAAGTCACTGTTCTACTTGAGCTGGTGTAAGAAATATCTCCATCCACATCTTTTTCTGCTTGGTGTATAAGACGATATTGTACAGTTGGGGTATCCTCAACATCAAGCATCAGGTTATCAGCCAGAGGTACTATGCTATCTCTTGTTAACAATACATTTTCTTCATTAACTAATCGAATTGCATTGGTAGTTACAGATTTTGTTTCGAACACACCGAATGATTCGCCATTACGAATCACAATAGTATCTTGAGACGCCAACCAAGTGTACTTAAGCTCGATATGAGTTAAGTTGATTTTGTTTAGATGAGTTACGAAGATTGGAGAATCATCACTTGCACCCAAGTCTGCTGTAAAAATATAGGTTGATTGGTTTTTAATTATATCTTCGTCAAGTTTTCTGCTGGAATTGTAAAATGCCAGTATTACTGCATCACCAGAATGACTGCACTCGACTAACTCTAAGGAATATCCATCTACTAAATCCCATGTCCCTCCAACATGTAATGTTTTGGTATTAATAGAATTTTGCTCGAAAACCAATTTCGAGATTATCCATTTGCTGGTTAAGTTATCTACTACTACATGCTCATCCCCCAACCAACCGATGATGCTGTAATTCCCAGAGTCTTCTACTTCGATGCCTTCATTTGAATAAAGCTGATAGTCCCTCAGCAGGGGTTGAGTAGAATATATGAGATTACCTTCTCCTATGGTTCTGTGTGCATCATCTATTGGTGTCTGCCAGACAGCGAGTTCCTCAGCATGTATGAAACCCTGGAAATTACTGGAGTTCCATGAGCCATTGGTATTTTCAAAGGTTTCGCCCATAATCCTGTCCAGACTATATACCTTTACCGTGTTGTTATTGAGCGTAGAACTGTTCATAGGTTCACTGAATGTGGCAGTAATATTTGTCTCAATCATGACATTTATTGCCAAGTTCTCGGGAGATGTGTTAATTACAACCGATGGCGTGGTGTCTGGAATAGCTGCAGTCTTGAGATTATATTCATTGCTCTCGTTAGAATTACAACTTGCGTCCGTGCTGTTCACCACGAAATAATAAGTTGTATTTGGTATGAGACCAGTGAGATTTATACTGTGTGAAGTGACATTATTGTGGTTATATTTTGATAACGTATATTTTCCAGATTCGGTGCTATATTTAACTAAGCTGTCACTTGGTCCATTAGTATCCCAGGTTATGGTTGTAGAATTTGTTGTTATTCCAGTTGCAGATACATTAGAGATTATAGATGCAGGACTGTTGATCCAGATCGGATTTGTGTATACGCTGTACCCTTTATCTGTAGTTGCATTTATCCTGATATATCCATTCTTCATCAAAGGAACCTTACCGGCTAAGTCCGAATACACACATGTACCTGAAAAATTATCAGGAGTAAGATCATACTCGATGATCTCTACTTCAGTTTCATTAATTATACCACGATGGACATAAATGTGAGAAATATTCCCGAATTCAGATGTCGACTCCCATTGTATGTTCAAAGTAAGAATATACCCTGTAATTTCATTCCCTATAATTGCAGTCTCACTACGCTCATTGGTTATATTGAAAATTACTAAAGGACCATCTGTCATTATGGAGTGCCCGTTTTTAAGTGCATTCAAAATGCCTTCCTCAGTAAATTCTTCACAATATATATATGTTCGAACCTTTCCAAAAGCGTTATCCATTGGCCCAATTACAGTGGTTGCATGACTAAAATCCCCATGAGCGTCACTGCCGCCCGCAATAAATACATCTTTGCGACCATTTAATAACAAGCGTTTCCACTGTTCTAATCCTAAATCTCGCTCATGGTCGTTATCTATCATATTCCACACTTGAAGACCATTATACCCGACCAGATCATAGTCTTCAGTTATCCAGGGAACTCTATCAAAAGCGGCAGCAATTACTCCGCGATGTCCTTCCGGATGTGCCGCATAACTAACGCCGCCCTGGGAATTAACTACATCAATAACATCTTCAAGATTCCATGTTAGCCCGCCTTCTGGTTTTTCATCGTGACTTCCAGGGATAAAGTCTAATCCAGTTCCTCCAACATTATTGAAATTTTCCATTCCAAATATTAAAAAATGAACAACCCCCCTTGAAACCTGGGTATCGGGAGGGTTCTTATGTCCATAACAAGAAACTTCCTCTCCAAGTATAAGCCTGTACGAACCAGTGGTATAAGAGCTGACATCACTTTTAAGGGCATTAAACTTATGATTGGGGTCTACTGTTTTGCTATCTCTAATATCGAAAGAGTGATCTGTAATAGCATTCCAGTCAAGCCCAATGACTTTTCCAGCTTCTACCGTAGCTTCTACTGGAAATCCAAATTCTACTAGATTGTCGGTATAACTGCTATGGTAATGTGTATCTCCAGCATGCCAATTTGCTAAGGCAGGTAGAGTATCACTTGCAATATTTACATTAAAATGGCTATGCGTATCGCCATCCGGATCTAACCATCCACCAATTTCCCTGATTACTACATGGAAACAAACCTCACCACTTAGATCATGTTCAGATGGATCCAGGTAAGTAATGCCATACCAATCCCCAGGGTAATATAGATTATAGAATGATCCACTTACCGTAACACCATTCCATTTTGTTACGGTTTCTAAAAGTATATCATCGGCTTCGTTATTGTCTTTATCACAATCTTCATCCAGGTATATTTCAACATTTCCTAGATCATAATCCCCTGCACTGCCTGTAGCATCTTTAACCATAACAAGAATAGGAATATTGCCAGTCTCTGTTCGCCAGGGAGCATCTGCGAATACATCCTTTAATAGAGTGTTCTCCCATAATAGTACGACTGTAGTAGAACCTGCTGAAACTTCATATCCTCTACTTTCGTTGTCGAGTTCCCATATTGTTCTATGTCCCTGTAATTGAACATATAATTTATATGTCCCTGCCGGGACTGACATATTTATATCTTCTTGCTCAGTAATATCAGATTCAAAAAATACTACTTCAGTTTCATCTGTTAATTTTACTATTTTTATATGCATTAGCTGAAATTCCTGAGCAGTTTTCATAACGGTCGCATCTGGTGATAAATTAACAGTTATTTTCCCTGTATCTTCAGCACATGCGAGGGGTATTATGCAGAACATTCCAAATATGCAAATTATTCCCGTTAAACTCAATCCAAGGTAATCTTTCGTCATTTTATCAACCGCTATTTTTTTTTTAATTCTTGCAGATGCCAAAATGCCCATTATAATGCCGAATAAGATCGGTATTCCAATGCACCATATTATAAAAAAAGAAAAACCAAGTAAAGAAGCTATAATTATCAATGAATTTCCTAAAAAACCAGAAAAGATGTCAGTTAAATATGCCGGCAAAAAAATTATTTTCCATATAGCAGATATATTGTTTGATAATGTACCTATTTCACCATGTCCTGAAAATCCTAATGCAAAAACTCCCCAAGCATACAACATCCCAGTAATCAGGCCCCATAATCCTCCAATAATTGCACCTATTTTTGTCCTTTTATTCCTACCAATAATTAATTTGCGTTTTGTTGGTATTCTATTCAATTTACCATTAGACACAATTCTCCACTTCCTTTTCTTTGCACATTTCATTCAATATTTTCTTAGAATTTGAACTAGCAGCAAGTATCAAATTGGGAATATCAGCTTACTGGCTCTCATTTCTGCAACACATTCAATTACTTGCATTCCATCAATAACAATGAGCCCCATAACTCACTCACCTTCCCAGCCAAGATCAGTACTTCGCTAATTTCCACACCCATCTTTTTCAATCCAGGCCAACCGATACCTTTATATAGGTAACAGGCGCCGCCATATGGTCTCAAAATCACAAGGCTTCACCTGTATTCCAAGAAATGAATTAAGATCTAAAGAATGTATC
>JAUWRA010000070.1 GCA_030610815.1 Methanosarcinales archaeon | reverse complement strand
CATTTGTGGATTTTAAAATATATTAATTAAATTATTTATGTTCTGAGCATTTTATTCTTTCTACATGCCAAATTTAAGACTAAAAATTCAATAAGTAAGATTTAAAAAATGCGGTGGGAGATAAAACGGGAATTGCTGATTCTTCTGCTTGCTTTTACCTGATATTGGCGCGGTCAATATCGCCTCCGATCGCCTGCGATAATTTGAAGACAATAAACCCGATGATAATTGCTGATAATAATACCACCAGTGTTGTTGTTAATACATAATTACCAGTAATAGGAACAATAACGACATTTAACCAGCCCTGGATCAATGTCAAGACAACTATAACCGGAACAAATACCCGCATTAAGCGGGCATACACTGTGGGACCTATAAAATAGTTAATGGGCCAATGATCCCATCCATTGATGTTGATGAGCCCTGCCCCTAAAAACACAAACGCAATTGCAGTAGTAAGTGCAACAGGTATTATCGTTCCGCCATATAAAAACGGAGCCCCATATAAATAACCGAGTGTAAACACGAATCCGAGTAAAAATACGAATATAGAAAGGATTGCAGCTGCACTTTTATTGCGCTGCCTGCCTTCTTTGGATGTGAGTAATAATAAAAGTGCTGCGCCTGCAAGTAAAAAGTCTATTGCTGTGAGCGGGGACATCCGGCCAATTGGTACCTGACCGAATTTTTCCGGGTCAGGGAGGAGTAAATTCTCAATGTCAAATGTACTGCCAGTCAAAAATTCAACAAGTATTATGAAACAGATAAGTGAGATCAAAAATGTACCAATCGTGGCCAGCTCTTTACCAAAAGATATGCTGGGCTTTCGTGTATATACCAAAAGCGCAATGCTCAGCACAAAAAATGAAATGGCAGAACTCGGTGCCATCGGGATGTACTCAGGCCTGATCCTGGTTATGATAAGCCAGTTCAGTATCCACCCTACTATTGCAATTCCGCTTATACCTGCGGTTATTACAATACATGCAAATGTAATATGTTCTTTAGAACATGTTTCATCATCGATTTTGGAAGTATCTCCCCTACTCCACCATCGAAAGATCATATTCACCCCTTCTCTTTTTCAAGCTCAGCGATCTGCTTCTTGAGTTCTATCATCCGGATCTCCCGCCCCACAAATAGTTTGTTCATACGCTCAAGTTCTGCGTTCTTGTCTTCCAGTTCGGCAGTGCGCTCTGCTACCCGTTGTTCAAGTTCGGTATTGAGTTTGCGGATCTCATCTTCAGCTTGCTTACGCTCGGTTATGTCCCTGAATATCTCCAACTTCGAGATACTGCCATCAGGATTCTTCAGCGGTGTATCTATAAGATCGAATATCTTGCCTGTTTTATCAGATTTCCACTCCCATTGAACAGTCTTTCCTGCCAAAACGTCCTGGTTCTTGCACCATGGACAAACTTCTTCCCGGTCATGTAAATACGAATAGCATTTGCGTCCTTCCCATTCACCTAAATCTTTCATTAGCACTGGATTTACATATTCGAGATCATAATCCTGGTTTACAATGTAAATGCCATCTTCCATTGAATTAAAAATATTAACCAGTTTGTTTTGTTCTACTCTCAGTATCTCCTCAGCCTGCTTGCGCTCGGTGATGTTTCTTGTAGTTCCTTGAATCGATACTGGATTTCCATCATCATTAAATATAATCTTTTCATTTATTTCAACTGCGATTATTTCGCCATTTTTATGAAATAATTCAGTTTCAAATATTAAACCATTCGAATTATTACCTTTCTTTATCTCCTCCTTTGCCAAATTTAACATGAATTCCATATTCTCAGGTGAACAATAGTCAGATAATGAACTTCCGATCCATTCTTCCTGTGTATACCCAAGTAACTGAAAGACAGCCGGATTGACATACGTAAATTTGAAATCCAAATTAATCTGCCAGATACAATCAAGTGTATTATCTGCCAGCAGATGATACTTCTCCCCACTCTCCCTGAGCGCCTCTTCGGTACGTTTGCGCTCTGCAGTCATCCGGTTGAACGAATCCGCAATTACCCCGATGTCATCACTGGTCGTAATCTCCACCTGGAAATCAAGGTCTCCTTCAGCCACCCTGTTCATCCCCTCCACCAGTTTTTCTATCGGGGTGGTTAAGGTACGGGTCAGAAGAAAACTCATGACAATACCAAGCAACAGGACCAATGCCACTGTGCTGACGATCGTATTGGTTGTCTTGTTAATGGAAGTAATAAGATTTGCCCTACTGAAACCGAAATAGACCTTTGCATCCATCCCATCCAGTACACGGACACCCACATCCTGGATGGATTCACCTTCAACAGAAAATACCCTAACCGCATTTTTCTCATTGGGAGGAATGGGATTTGCTGTTACCAGATATACAGGGAAACCCTGCGAAAAGGTATGGGCAACCACAACGCCATCAAAATCAACCACATAGATATACCTGATATCAGTATTGCGTATCATGACATTATCGATGATCTCATTAACTGCTATGGCATTCTTTTGCAGGAGCGGGTTTGCCAGGTCTTCGGTCACATATTCTGCGATGGTCAACTCCCTTTCAAGCATCTCATGTTCAAGTTCGTCACTCATCCTGACGTTCACTGAAGCTGTAATGATCAATGTCAGGATTACCAGCAGGAAAATGATCAGCAGGTTTAGCTTGTAATATATCTTCACTATGTCCTCTCCTGTTCGATTATGTCATATCTGATAGCAAGTTCTCGTAATTGTGCATAATCTTCATCGTGTGCCTCTATAAAACCATTTGGCATTTCTGTCCTGTCCCAATCAATCAGGTTCGATGCATGCTCCCCTCTGGGGTCAAAATCCAGAAGAGCTTTTTTTACAGCCTCCACAAGCTCAGGGTCCACATCCTTGTTGGCAGATATGCCGCTACAGGGATAGTAATCGGAATATGCTACTATTCTCACCAGTCCCTCACTTGCAAGTGAGCGTGCCAGCGTATCCTGCACACCGCATGCATCGCATTGTCCTGTTACAACTCCACTGGCAGCCTGAATATGTGAGCCCTTATACGTACATTCTCCAATATCGGACATTAATATATTGTTATCCTCAAGCATCCTGCGCGGGAGCAAGTGCCCCTGTGTGGGGTAGTATGAACCAAAACAAAAGGACCTGCCCCTTATGTCTTCGATTTCGTAGATATCACTGTCAGGCTGTGTGATGATGGCAGCCCTGTATTCGCTCCTGCCTTCTTCATTAAGTCCCCTGACAAGGCAGGTTGCATTGTATTTATCATGAGCATTGATATAGTTCAGTCCACCAAGTGCTGCAAACTGGGTGACGTCCTCACCAAGTTCATCCACTGTACTGGAATAACAAGGAGTGAAATGTATCTTGAATGTGCGCCCGGTTTCCTCGCTTATATACTGCAAAAACGGGGCATATATCCTTGCATCCTCTTTCGGGCTCAGCCTTAGGTCAAAGCCAAAATAAATAACATCTGTTTCATCCGGCGGATATTGAACGACCCCATCTATTGTATTATTAAGGTCAACAGTAATTTCATCGTTATCATGGATGCAACCGGAAATAAGAATAACAATAATAGTGATGAGAATAAACAAGCATCCAGTATACTTATTGTTCGTCTGGAACATTTTTTCCACTTAAATTCATATATTTTACTTATAGTTCCTTAATATTTTCCCTAACTTATTTTATCCGAAGCTCCTACTTGACATTTTGCATGAAGTCAGGACAGTTAAGAAAATGGAAGTTTCAGACAGGATTGACAGGATACAATCCAATCCTGAATATCTTGTCAATCCTGTCTATCCTGTCAATCCTGTCAATCCTGTCAATCCTGTCTAAATATTTGATTGAAACTAAGAAAATTACCTACATCGATATCGAAATGCGTTTATAATTTCCTATAGAACCTATCAACAACTTCCTCATAATAAACAAAAATCTCCCCGACCCTGCGCCCATGCAATACACAGGATATCCCACAAGGTAAGTAGAGATACAACCACAGATCATCTGGAAATTGACTACATAGAAAATTTTAATTTACACAACCTTTTTAACACTTCCCTACCATGTGAAGCACCTAGTATGAAAGCAATACTAGGATTAGAAGACGGCACAATTGTGAAGGGCGTTGGTTTTGGTGCCGCCGGAGCTGCTGTTTGCGGGGAACTTGTTTTTACAACTCAATATACCGGATACGAAGAGGCACTTACAGACCCTTCATATGCCGGCCAGATACTGATGTTCACCTACCCCCTCATCGGCAATTACGGTGTAAGCGGCAAGACCTTCCAGTCAGACGGCATGAAAGCAGAGGCCCTGGTGGTCAGGGAGGCATGCGACCATCCATCCCACCACCTGTCAGGGCGCTCCATTTATGATTTTGCAAAGGAAGAAGACCGGCCCGGTATCGCAGGTGTGGATACCAGGATGCTGACCATCAAGACCAGGGATACCGGCGCCATGCGCTCATGCCTGCTCACAGACAGCGACGATGGCGGGGAAGCAGTGCGACTGGCAAGACAGCATCCGAAGATATCTGACCAACACGACCTGATAGACAGGGTGACCTGCCCCGCCCCCTACCACATTGAAGCAACAGGCAAGGACAAGCCTCATTTCGTTGTCATCGACCTTGGCATAAAGACCAATATGATAAAGAGCCTGCAGCAGCGGGGTGTGGGTATTACCGTGGTACCTGCAAGTACTCCGCCTGACTATATTACTGAACAAAAACCTGATGCCATATTCGTATCAAACGGCCCGGGCGACCCAAAGAAGGCAGGCACTGCCATTGATGTTGTAAAACATATGATGGGTGAAGTACCCATCTTCGGCATCTGCTTCGGCAACCAGATCATATCCCTTGCACTGGGAGCCAGTACCTACAAGCTGAAATTCGGGCACCGGGGTGCCAACCAGCCTGTGAAGGACCTGAACACGAACACTGTGTACATCACCTCCCAGAACCACGGATTTGCAGTGGATGCCGGTTCCCTGGATGCGGCAGAGGCTCATATCACCCACCTGAACATCAACGATAATACAGTGGAAGGTATCGCCCACGACTACCTGGACATCATGAGCGTACAGTTCCATCCTGAGGCCAGCCCCGGTCCCTGGGATACTGAAAAATGGTTCTTTGATACCATAGTGAAAAAGGTGATGAAATAATGCCCCGTAATCCTGGTATTAAGAAAGTATTGCTGATAGGCAGCGGTCCTATCATGATAGGGCAGGCGGCAGAGTTTGATTTTAGCGGCAGCCAGGCATGCCGGTCATTAAGGGAAGAAGGTGTGAGCGTGGTACTCATTAACTCCAATCCGGCCACTATCATGACCGACCCGGAAATGGCAGATGTGGTGTATATCGAACCCATCAAACCCGAGATCGTGGAACGCATCATCGAAAAGGAGCGGCCGGACGGAGTTATTGCAGGACTGGGCGGGCAGACCGGGCTGAACATAGTCAGTGAACTGGCCGGGATGGGCGTACTTGAGAAATACAATGTCAAACTTTACGGTACACCCTTAAAAGCCATACAGGATACCGAGGATCGGGACCTGTTCAAACAGGCTATGCAGCGTATCGGTGAGCCTGTACCCCGCAGCAAGGCCGTGAACACCATTGAGGATGCAGTTGCAATGATCGATGAACTGGGCCTGCCCCTTGTCATCAGGCCGGCCTATACCCTGGGCGGGGCTGGCAGTGGAATTGCCAGGACAAAGGAAGAACTCATCTCGATCACTGAACTGGGCCTGAAACGCAGCCGGATCACCCAGGTGCTCATAGAGGAGGGCGTGCTGGGCTGGAAAGAGTTCGAGTACGAGGTGATGCGTGATGCCAATGATACCTGTATCGTGATATGCAACATGGAGAATATCGACCCAATGGGTATCCATACAGGAGAGAGCATTGTGGTCACTCCCAGCCAGACCCTGTCGGACAGGGACCACCAGATGCTGCGCAGTGCCAGTATCAATATCATAAGAAGCCTGTCCATCGAAGGCGGGTGCAATATCCAGTTTGCAGTGAAGGACGGCGAATACAGGATCGTGGAAGTCAATCCAAGGGTGAGCCGCTCCTCTGCACTGGCCAGCAAAGCCACCGGGTACCCCATAGCCAGGGTGACCGCAAAGATCGCCATCGGCATGACCCTGGACGAGATACCAAATGATGTTACCAAAAAGACGCCTGCGTCCTTTGAGCCCACTGTGGACTATACCGTGGTCAAGATACCCAGGTGGCCCTTTGATAAGTTCGTGAACGCAGATCAGACCCTGACCACGGCTATGAAGAGCACGGGAGAGGTCATGGCTATCGGGCGCACCATTGAAGAGGCTATGAAAAAGGCTATCCGCAGCCTTGACGTGGATATGTATTTCGGGTTCAGGGAATGGGAGCGGGAAGAGGTAATTGACCTGCTGACAACCCCTACCCATGAGCGGTTGTTTGGCATTTACCATTGCCTGAGGACCGGATTTTCAATTGATGAGATATCAGGCATCACATCTATCGACCCCTTTTTCCTGGAAAAGATACAAAATATCATCCGGATGGAAGATACCCTGCACTCGGAATTGACCCGGGAGACCCTGTACCGTGCCAAGCGAATGGGGTTCACGGATGAGGAGATAGGCAAACTCACAGGCAGGACAAGGGAAGATATCAATGATATGCGCAGGCAGATGGGGATCATTACCACCTACAAGATGGTGGATACCTGCTCTGCCGAGTTCGCTGCCGAGACCCCGTATTATTATTCATGCTATGAAGAGATGTGCGAGAACGAACCCACTGACCGCAAAAAGGTGCTGATACTGGGTGCGGGGCCTATCCGCATCGGGCAGGGTATAGAGTTCGACTATTGCACCGTACATGCGGTGAATGCACTTCGGGAAGAGGGGATCGAGACCCATATCATCAATAACAATCCCGAAACAGTGTCCACAGATTATGATACTTCGGATAAGCTGTTCTTTGAGCCGCTGACACTTGAGGACGTGATGAATGTTATCGAGATGGAAAGACCATGGGGTGTGATGGTACAGTTCGGGGGCCAGACCTCAGTGAACCTGGCATTACCCTTGCAGCGGGAACTGCAGCGCAGGACTGACCTGGATACCGTTATCCTTGGCACTACTCCGGAAGATATGGATGTTGCAGAGGACAGGGAGCGGTTCAACAAGATGCTGCAGGGTATGGGCATTCCACAGCCAGAAGCGGGTTATGCTATTACGGAAGCGGGAGCCAGGGAAGTGGCAGCCGGTATCGGGTACCCTGTGCTGGTGCGCCCCTCCTATGTACTGGGCGGACGGGCCATGGAGATAGTATATGACGAGAACGACCTGAACCGGTATATGAATGAGGCTGTTAGGGTCTCGCCCGAGCGTCCTGTGCTCATCGACAGCTTCCTTGAGGGTGCCATTGAGATCGATGTGGATGCCATATGCGATGGCGAGGATGTGCTTATCGGTGCGATCATGGAGCATATCGAGGAGGCAGGGATACACAGCGGTGATTCGGCCTGCGTGATACCGCCACAGTCACTGGGACAGTATGTGCTGGATACGGTCAGGGACCATGTGAGGCGTATTGCCCTGGCACTCAGGGTGAAGGGTATCCTGAACATCCAGATGGCATACAAGGACCGGGTGGTCTATGTGCTGGAGGCGAACCCGAGGAGCAGTCGTACCATTCCATTCGTATCAAAAGCCGTCGGCCTGCCGCTGGCCAAGATAGCGGCCAGGGCCATGATAGGGATAACATTGAAGGAGCAGGGATACCTCCGGGAACCCAGGCCCGTACATGTTTCTGTGAAGGAGGTCCTCCTGCCATTTGACAAACTCCCGGGAGCGGACCCGATCCTCAGCCCTGAGATGCGCAGTACAGGCGAGGTCATGGGTATGGACTACAGTTACGGACTGGCGTTCTTTAAGGCAGAACTGGCAGCAGATAATGCACTACCGCTGGAGGGTAAGGTGTTCATGTCCATCAGGGACCAGGATAAGCCGGTACTGGTGCAAATAGCAAGGAAGATAACCGATGCGGGACTGGAAATCATTGCTACCAGCGGCACGGTCCGGTACCTGTCAGGTAAGGGTTTCGATGTTACTGAAATAAAGAAGGTACACGACGGCAGTCCTAATGTCATTGACCTGATGCGTAAGGATGATGTGGGCCTGGTCATCAATACTCCCACAAGCAAGATGAGCTACAAGGACGGACGGGGGATACGGCGGGCAGCTGTGGATTATGCGGTACCCTATATCACTACTATTCAGGCGGCAATGGCTGCTGCCGATGCTATTGAGGCCATGAGCAAGGGGGAATTAGTCATAAAGAGTATTGGGGAGTACCATTCGGAGATGTGAAAACCTGAATGTGCTGGTGTTGATGGGTTCCAGGGTGCTGGAAACAGTGGGCAACGGGATTACAGAACTATACGGAATAAGGGCGGTGTTCGAGGAATCCGTGGTAGTGGCTATTATTACTTATGCAGCTTTGGTAGTAGTTGGGTGATGGGGGAGTATAAATCCCTGGTTGGCTTAACCTTTAACATCAAACTTACTTAAGGACATAAAATCTTCAAAGTCAAAAACCAAGTATCCCATCTCTCTTAGCTTTTCCTTTCCGTTGATTTTTTTCCCGATAATACCATAAAGTTCGCGGCGCTCGTCGTTGTGCCATTTTACCAGTGCAGCTTTGCGTTTCAGGTCAGCAAGGATATGTCCGGACCTTTTTCTGTCCACTTCCTGCCATTTGCATTCAAAAAATGCGATTTCTTTTCCTTCTTCATTCAATGCCAGTACATCGATTTCTTCGCCTTTGTGCCACCACCTGCCTATTTTCCGGAAATCCGGGATAAAATGGTGAATTATCTCCTGTTCAACAAAAATCTCGAACCTTTTCCCGAAAAATCGGGGCATCTCATTGTTTCTGAGTTTAAATACGCCTTTTTCAATCTCTTCCTTATACTTAGAAACAAAGTTGAACCAGAAGTCAAAGACCGGGTCTTTTATCAGGTATATACCTTTTTTCTGGTTCCCAAAAATGGATACCCGCCGCTCAATGAATCCCAGGCGTATCAGGTTTTCAAGATATGGGTAGATCTTGCGTGCATCTATACCTACAAAATTGGCTATATCTGTGGGTTTTGTGTTGCCAAAGGCTATGGAATTGAGTATGGAAAAGTAGGTTTTGAGTTCCCTGAATTCCTGGGAGATTATAAAGTATGGCTCCCTGTAGAAATAACCGAACTTGTCAAAGAACTCCTTTTCTACAAAGTTTGTAATATCTGTGTATTCCGAGGCTTTGAGAAGATACTCGGGCACCCCTCCGAGTATCATGTATGTTTCAAGAGTTTCCTGGAATGACATGTTGAGAAATTCTTTTGAGTCTGAGAAGGGAAGTCCTTCGAGAAGTATGTCCCTGCTTCGCCTTCCATATAAGGGGGACGCATGGGACAGAACCATCTCACTCATTAGACCGAGCATGGAGCCGGAAAGGATAATGTATATATTTGATGAGGATAACGCGGTGTCCCAGTACTTTTGCAGGGTGCTGAGGATGCTTTTGTCACTTTTTATGAGGTATGAAAATTCATCTATAGCCAGATAAAACCGCTCCGAGGGGCAGTTTTTGGTAAGATAACCGAATAGCTGGTCCCAGTCTTTTATGTCAAGGGTTCTTAGTACTTCGTCCCTGGTGAATTCTGCGATTTTCTCTTGCAGCCTGGTTATCTGGATGTGAGGGGAGGTATCTTCAGCAAGATAGAAAATCCCGTTCTTGCCTGATGTGAATTCTGTAATGAGCCGGGTCTTGCCTATCCGCCGCCGCCCGTAAAGTATTATTAACCGGCCATTGGTTTTGTTCCATTCGTCTTCGAGTAGTGAGAGCTCTTTTTGGCGGCCGATGAATTTACTAATCATGATTAGTACTAATGCAGATTAGTATTTAATGTTTGTGGATGTTCTGGGTGCTGTCGGGCTGGGTTTGTCAGTGTCCGGGTTCGTAGGCTGCCGGTACCTTACTGTGAATTCCAGGCCCGAGAGTATGAGTTTCTATGAGAGGCACGGGTTCAGGGTGATGGAAAAGTACAGGCAGACCGATTTTCCTGAAATATACATTGATATGCAGCCTGTTGTGGAAAGAATGCAATCGGAAGGATCTCTTGCGGATTTTGTGGGGTGATGTTGGTGTTAGCCAGGGATGTGGCTTTAAGGAGGAACTGATCATTGGACATCCACAGCTTTCTATTGACATGCACCCCCCTCATTGAAGGGGCACAGGGATGAGGGTTTGGAATATTCATGAGTCTAATCCTATTCTACGAGATAGCGCTCAATATCAAGAGAGCCATGAAAAACGCCGAGGATGTCGATATTTCTATCAGGTTTTATTAAATAAGCGATGCGGTAGTGGCCATAAAGCAGGATACGTATATGGTGGGAATGATTGCGGTTGTAATAATATCCTGATTCAGGGAATTCTTTTAGGATTTGAACCTTTTTGTAAATGGATTCTATGGTTTGAAGTGCAGCGTCCGGATTTTCTTTCGAGATGTAATCGTAAATGTCATGAAGCCATTGTTCTGCTTCGTGGGTCCAGTTCAATTCGACCATGAACGAATACGACGCTCCATCTCTTTATTGGAAATTGTCCTGCCTTGTTTGGAATCAGCAAGTCCATGTTCGATCATCCTGTGGAAGGCCAATTCCTTAAGGATTTCATCGTATGAACTATCATTTGGCTGATTGTGTATGATATGGATCATCTGTTCTTTTACTGAAGCCATGATAATTTCTTATGCTTTACAGCAATTTCTATTTTGTGGTTCAGATGTACACGACCGAGATCGTGGTGCAGTATGTCTGGGGGATCGCGATTGCAGCAGGCATGCTGTTTGTCACGGAGCTGATGGCATTGATGATGGGTGCACGAAAGGACATGCGCGTGGATATGGGGGGAGTTTCCCGTATCTGGGACCCTGTGGCAGGACGAAGGCATCCACTGTTCTGCCCCGGTGGGAATGTTCTATTGCTGTATCTGAAGTGACGGTATGGTACGGGCTGTCCTGACCAGCCCTGGATGTGTGATGTGGCAGGTTCCTGGTCCTGGCTGCTATCGGGTTGGCTTTGTCAGTGTCCGGGCTCATAGGCTGCCGGTACCTTACTGTGCATTCCAGGCCCGGGAGGATGAGTGTCTATGAGAGGCCGGGGTTCAGGGTGGTGGAAAAGTACAAGCAGACCGATTTTCCTAAAATGTACATTCAGTACTTCGCTAATTTCCACACCCATCTTTTTCAATCCAGGCCAACCGATACCTTTATATAGGTAACAGGCGCCGCCATATGGTCTCAAAATCACAAGGCTTCACCTGTATTCCAAGAAATGAATTAAGATCTAAAGA